>JBKJXT010000291.1:0-6585 GCA_046716205.1 Actinomycetota bacterium | reverse complement strand
CACCCGGACAGTCGAGGGCCGCCCAGATGAAGCGTGCATCCACCAGACCATCGCCCCGGTCAAGGGATGGATGCGGCGTCCACGTCGTCGCCAGCATGCGCTGGTCGATCGGACCCACGAAGATGCGCAGCCCGTCGCCCTCCGCGCGCCCGGGACCGCAGGCGAAGCACGTCGGGAACACATGGTCGGTGAGTACGGCGGCGGGCGGGACGGTGGACCTCGCCTCATCGATCGACGGCGGCGACGGAACCGGCTCTGAGGGCTCGGCGGCGCGAGCCTCCATCACGAGGTCCTCGCCGTGCAGCGCGAGCACCCGAGCATCCTCGCGCTCGATGCGCATCGCGGTGTCCAACGGAGGAGGCCTGCGCAGCGTCACCTCGGCGGACGCGCCGACGAAGGCGGCCATCGCCCCGGCGGCGTAGCCGCCGTGCGCGCTGGTTGGTGGGCCGGTGAACCGGCCGGGGATCACGATCTCGTCCATGGTGTCCATCGTAAAGGCTGACGCTAAGGACCACTGTGTCGAGTTCCGAAGATCCGGAAGAGCTGCTTCAAGCGCTACAGGGCCACCGACTCGGATCCCACGCGGAAGGGCCGCCCCCCCAACGATCGGCGAGATGCCAACTGGCATGCCAACTTCTTCGTAGGTCCAGCGTGGGCTGGGCCTATCCATCGGAAGCCGGAAAGAAGGACAACGGGCTCGACGAGGCCAATCCTTTCGACAAGAACCGTGCTCCTGACGCACGCGCTAAGAGGATCCGGAAGAATGCGGGACAAGAGAGTCATTCAGCGGCGGACCCGATGGGCGGCCATGTTGGCCGCTGCTGCCTTGGTCGCTGCCCTGCCACCCCACGGCGCAGGGGCTGCACAAGTGGGCCATTGCGATTACTGGTTCGGTCCGGCTGTGTCTGCAGAGAGTCCAGGTGCGTACTCTGAAGTGTGTAGGTTGCACATCGCCCCCTTCGTCGAAGCGGACGTGAAGGTCGTTCTTTCGTGGGACTGGGAACCAGCGGCCGACGTGCGCGTGAACATCACATCAGAGGCCGGGACGACGCTCGCCGTCATGGGGTGCCTTCTTCTTCCCGCATCCGGGCCGAGATGCAGCGCAACGCGGCGAGGTCGGCGTCGATGATCCGAGCGCTATCTGGGAGTATCGCGCCGCCCCGGGCCTGACAAAACTCTTTGAAGTAATTCGGACGATCCTGTCATCGAGGGATGACATTGTCGGTCGCATCCCTTATACTCGAACACATGTTCGCTCCGGTGATGGATGACGCAGACGCGGCGCTCGCGCAGATCGAAGATGCCATCGAGACGCTCCGCCGCATCCCCACCAGCGACGCGATGGCGGCAGCCTTGCGCGCGTCGGACCGTCTCACCGCCGTCGGCCTGCAGATCATGGGTCAAGGCGGCTTCGTGAACGGCAGCGGCATGCCGATGGAGATGGCGCTGCGCTTGCAGGCGCGCATGACCCACGCAGATGCCCGGACGATGCGCCGCGTCCTGTCGATGTTCGGCGCGATGCCGGAAACGGCGCGCGCGTTCTACGAGGGAAGGCTCTCCTTCGGTGAGGTGCGGGGGATCGAGTGGGAACTGCGCTCGTGGAACCCGCGCGATCGGGCACTGGTCGACGGCACCATCGGTGCTCGCGCCGGAACGCACGCAGATCCCGAAGAATTGCTGAGCTCGATCGCAGACGAGATGGCTGCATCTCGTGATGACTTGGTCGCCGATCGGGAAGAGCGCGCCATCGAGCGCAGCTTCCTGGCGATCCAGCCACGCCTCGACGGAAGCGGCGCGCGCTTCCACGGCGAGGGCGACGCCATCTCTATCGCGACCATCGTCGGAGCGCTGGACGCGCACGCCGCCGCACCGCAGGACCAGGGGCTGCACGGCATCAGTCGGGAGCAGCAGCACTTCGACGCATTGCTGGCGATCTGCAATGCCTCGCTGGGTGGCGGGGATCCCGCAGATGGCGAAGACGGCGCGCGTAAGCCCAAGCGCGCCAAGCCGTGCTTCGAGGCCGTGCTCGACGTCACCGGGATGGATGAGCCCTCGATGCACGCCGGCTCGCGGGTTCTCTGGCACGTCGCCGGACGGCGGGCGCGCCTGTCGCGGATCGGCACCGAGGTCGCGCTGTGCGATGCGAAGGTGCGACCGGTCATCTTCGAGAACGGCCAGCCGATCTCGGTCGGCACGCCAGGTGAGAGGATCCCGCACAAGGTGCGCAAGGCCGTCGCGGCGCGCGACCAGGGGTGCCGGTTCCCCGGCTGCAACGCGCCGGTGTGGTGGTGCGACGCCCACCACGTCGTCCATGGCGGCTCGGCGCGACCGAGCAACCTCGCGATGTTCTGCCGACGATGTCACAACCGCATCCATCGACGAGGGTGGAAGGTAGAGGTCTTTCCCGGTGGGGACCTCGAGTTCAGCTATCGAGGTCAGACCTACCGAACCTCTCCGAGAGCGGGCCCGCGCCCGAACTGACCGGCGCGCATCCCACTGACACCGCACTCACATCACGCGCGAGAACCCGCCGAACGGCGGGGGTTTTCGCGCGCCTTGGCATACGCGCCCGCGCTATCGCAGCTTGTAGAACGACACGTCGGTGCGCGCCGACTCCGAGTACGCGGTCGCGACCATCTCCCGTAGCACGATCGTGCGCGCGCCCACGTCGATGCGCGGCTGCGCTACCACTGAGGCCGGCGGGACCGCGAACGCGAGGAGCATCGCTAGTGCGGCGGCGAACGCGCTCCCCCGCGCTGCTGCACCGCCCATACCGGCAGCCTACGCCGCTCCGCCTCGTTCGGTACTGTGACGCCTTACGTTCTCGCAGAGGAGCTCGATGGGTTCGAACGACGGCGCGCAGCGGCTTGGGTTGGATGCATCGGCGCGCGGGGTGCTCGCGAGCCAGCATCTCAAGGCCGCCATCGCAGACGGGATGATCGACGGCGGCGACTTCAAGATCCCCGCATCCAGCGTCCAACCCGCGAGTCTCGACCTGCGCCTCGGCGAGGTCGCCTATCGCATCCGCTGCAGCTTCCTGCCCGACTCGCGCCCCGTCGACGAGAAGCTCAAAGATCTCGTCGTCGACGAGCTCGACCTGCGCCGCGAGGGCGCCGTCCTCGAGACGAACCGCCCCTACCTCATCCCGCTCATCGAATCGCTCGACCTGCCTCCCGACATCCGCGGCAAGGCCAACCCGAAGAGCTCCACGGGCCGCCTCGACGTGTTCACGCGCGTCATCACCGATCACAGCTTCCGCTTCGACGAGATCAACGCCGGCTACAAGGGCACCCTGTACCTCGAGGTGGTTCCGCTGTCCTTCATGGTGCGCGTGCGTCAAGGGCTCGCCCTCAACCAGCTCCGGCTGTCGATGGGACGCTCGGTGTTGACCGACGAGGAGATCGCAGCCGTGCACGCCGTCGATCCATTGCTCTACCGCGACGGGGCGCCGGTGTCCGACGCCGAGTTCGCCACCGGCGATGGGCTTTTCCTCGGCCTGGACCTGCGCGGCGACGCGCAAGGGCGCGTCGGCTATCGCGCGGCCGATCACTCGCCTCCGCTGGAGATGGGCCTCGTCGACGCCTACGAGCCCGACCGGTACTGGGAGCACGTCGTGCGCGAGGACGGCGACCGCATCGTGCTCGCCCCCGAACGCTTCTACTTACTGATCTCCGACGAAGCCGTGTCGATCCCACCTCGCTTCGCCGCCGAGATGACCGCGTATGACCCCACCAGCGGCGAGCTGCGCACGCACTACGCGGGCTTCTTCGACCCGGGCTTCGGCTTCGACCCCACCGGCGAGTTCAAGGGCTCCAAGGCCGCGCTCGAGGTGCGCGCCCACGACGTCCCGTTCATGATCGAGCACCGTCAGCGCGTCTGTAAGTTGAAGTTCGAGCGCATGATCGAAGAGCCCGAGATCCTCTACGGGCAGGGCATCGGCTCCAACTACCAGCAGCAGACCGAAACGCTCAGCAAGCACTTCCGCCGTCCATGAGCGCGCACGATAGCCGGAGGCGGTCAGGGGCGAGGCGCACGTTGTCGTGCAAGGTCGATCATCAGGATCGCCCACCCCAGCCCGATGATCATCGAGCCGATCGGCGGCAGCGTCGCGAGGATCGCGGTGACCGCGCGAGCGGCCGTTACCTCGTGGCGTTTCGCGAACAGTATCAATAGCAGTCCGGCGCCTATCAGGACCATCCCGCGCCCCGGGAGCTTGTGCGCGTCCTCCCACGCCTGTGACTGCGCCTCGACCGAGTGCGCCTGGTCGTAGGTAACCTCGGTGCGCCCTTCCTCCTGGATCACGCGGACATCCCCCGCGCTGAGGACCAACGCGCCGCCGATAGCGAGGATCACCGCGCTCGCGCGCAGCATGCCCAGGGATCGTCCATACATCGCGGCGACCACGAGGAGCGCCACGGCCAGCAGCACCGCCGCGGGGATGCCCGCCGCATGGCTCACCCAGTGTCGGGTATCGAGCCCCGCCCAGATCGCGCCGGCGATCGATGCCACCGGCACGCTCGCGAGGAGCGTTCCCCCGTGCGAGATGAGACGCATCCGCGCAGGATAACGGCGACGAAGTATTGCGGGACACGTTCGGGAGACGATACGAGCGTAGGGTTGCAGCAAGCGGATCAGGAGGTCACACCATGTTCCACAAGAAGACCGAGATGCCGAGCCCCGACAAGGCGCTGCCCGGGCGCGCAGAGCCGATCGCGGTCCCCGCAACCCACCACACCCTCGGCACGCCGCTGCAAGGCCCGTGGCCCGAAGGCCAAGAGCGCGCGATGTTCGGCATGGGGTGCTTCTGGGGCGCCGAGCGCATCTTCTGGCAGTTGCCCGGCGTCCACTCGACCTTCGTCGGTTACGCGAGCGGCTTCACGCCCAACCCGACCTACCAAGAGGTCTGCACCGGGCGCACCGGTCACAACGAGGTCGCCGTCGTCGTCTACGACCCGACGAAGATCTCCTACCAAACGCTGCTGGCTGAGTTCTGGGAGAACCACGACCCCACCCAAGCCATGCGCCAGGGCAACGACGTCGGCACGCAGTACCGCTCGGGCATCTACACGTTCACCGACGCGCAGCGGGAAGAGGCGCAGCGCTCACTGAAGCGCTATCAGGAGCTGCTGACCGAGAAGGGGTTCGGCTCGATCACCACCGAGATCGAGCCCGCCCCGGAGTTTTACTACGCCGAGGAGTACCACCAGCAGTACCTCGCCAAGAACCCCGGCGGATACTGCAACCACGGCTTCTGCCAGGTCGCCTACGCCCCCGAGCCTGTGGGATGACCAACGCGGACGCCGCCGCGTCGGTGGGTTGACCGGCAGGAACCGATGCCGGTCATCGCGAAGCCCTCCTCGAGCTTTCACTCATGGAGGGGCACGCATGCTGAACCGTCGCTTCGTCATCTCGATCCTCGCACTGGCTTCGGTCGCCGCCAGCTTGACCACGGCGCGCTCCGAAGGCGGCCCGACCCTGCGTCCCGACGGAACCTGGGCGGCCGCCGCGTATCAAGGCGTGCTGCCACCGGTGACCGGCACGCTCAAGGCCGGCGCCTGGTCCGGGGACATCACCCCGCCCCCCGGCTCTCCGATGACGGGCTTCTACGTGATCCGCCAGTGCGCCGCGATGACGGCGGTCGAGCCGGCGCTGCGCTCCCAGGACAAGATCCGCCAGATCCAAGAGGACCCGACCGAGGCGCCGTACGCACCGTCGCAATGCGTCGCGCCGCGCGTCGGCCCCGACACCGACGGGTACGCGAAGACCTTCCCCGCATCCGAAGGCAACATCGGCCGTCTGCGCGCCCAAGCGTTCGTCATCGACGACGGGACCCGCAAGGTCGCGCTGGTGTCGGTGGACCTCCCCGGCTTCTTCGGCGAGATGCACGAGGCCGTCGCGCGCCGCGTCGCCGACCTCGGGATCGCTCGCGACAACATCCTGGTCTCGGCCTCCCACACCCACACAGGACCCGGTGGCTACTTCCAGCAGAACCTTGGGTGGGCCGCGCTGGGTGGCGACGTGCTCGATCCTCGGATCTTCGAGGCGATCACTTCCGGCATCGTGACCGCGATCCGCCAAGCGCACGGCCAGATGGTGCCGGCGGCGCTCGCGACCGGCGAGGCGAAACTTGAGGGCATGAACGGCAACCGTCGCGGTTCGCAGTTCGAGATGAACCCCGAGCACAAGCTCGGCGTGGACCCGCGTAACGCACCGCGCCTGGGCATGATCCGCATCGATGCGCTGGACGGCACCCCGATCGGCGTCATCACCAACTTCGCGACGCACGGCGTGATCGGCGCCGAGTCAACTATGTGGCTCACCGGTGACGACAAAGCGTGGGTCGGGCGCCTCGTCGAGCGCGGCATCCGCGAGGAAGCCGGCTTGCAGGCCGGCCATCCCATCGTCGCCACGACGCTCAACGGCGCACAGGGGGACATCGGCGCCGCGAGCTGCTCGCGGAACTGGTCAAACATGAGCGGGTCGAGCTTCGCCGACCTCGCCTGCATGGAGAGCGCCGGCGCGCGCCAGGCCCCCGGGTACCTGAACCTCTGGCGCTCACTCGGGAGCAAGCTCTCGAGCGACATC
>JBKJXT010000290.1:0-3391 GCA_046716205.1 Actinomycetota bacterium | reverse complement strand
GACGCTGCGTAACCTTCAACCACCTGAGCCCGCCCCTCGTCCACGTACTCGAGATCGACACCGTTCACCTTGACGTGCGTCACGAGTTCATCACTCTCCAAGACGCCGCCTTCGGCACCTCCACACCCACAGCCAACGACATGCAGCATGATCTCACGAAGTAACGCTACACATCTAGCGCGAGACTAGGTCCTGTGAATCGGGCCAGAAACGGGGTCTGCTGCCGACGCCTACTATGACGAGCATGGATCCCGGCCTCGACGCCCACGACCTCGTCCGGCGCCTGTTCGACGAGGCTGTCAACGCTGGCCGCCTCGAGGTGATCGCCGCGGTCTATACGCCGGACTTCGTGGACCATGCGCCAGGCCCCGGGCAGGCTCCCGGACCTGCCGGCATCGCCGAAGTGGTTGCCCGCTACCGAGCGGCCATCCCCGACCTTCACGTGGAGGTGGAGGACGTCGTGGCCGAAGGCGATCGCATCGCCACCCGTGAGACCTGGACTGGGACGCACCGGCACGATCTGCCGGGCGCGCCAGCGACGGGGCGGGCGTTCCGCTTGACCCGGATGCACGTGTTCCGGGTGGTGGACGGACGGATCGCCGAGGAGTGGACGGCCGGCAGCGTGTTCGAGGTACTGCGCGAGCCGCCTGACTGGATGGCATCCGCAGCGCCACCGGCATGACAGTGCGGATCGCTGGTATGACCGGTTGGCCGCCGACCAGCGAACGTTATCTGCGGCACTGTCCGGACGGCCCCCACAGAGAAGCACGAGACCGCAGCAACTGCCGGGGGATGCAGAGCGTCGTCGCCATCTCCGTCCCGAACCGGTCGCGATTCACTGCTGCAAGGATGCAAGCACGAACGCTATCCGGCGGGAGCTCCATGCGGACATGACCGGACTCCGATCTTCAATAGCCCGCCTGGATGGCCGTCGTGAAGACACGACGGACGGGGAGCTGTCCTTGAGCCAGGGTTCGCCGCGCGAGCGGGAAGAACCTGCTACGGGTCCTCAGAACTCTCGACTCCAAGGACGGCGGCGCGCGACGCAGGATTGGTTCGAACGTCGTCACTCAGTTGCGAGCGTCATACCTGGAAAACCTGGAAAACGGCCTGTGGCCCTGAGTGGACGCCTCTCGAACCATGCGTTCCGGAAGGACGTGCGATCTCTGTACCAGGGGCGATGAGGAGTCAGCGGCATTCCGGTCGCTACAGCAAAATCTCTTCCTAGCCTCATTGTCGCACACCTGGACCCTCTTGCCGCAACCGACTCTTGCGCTTCACAATGCTGGTCGAGCTGGGGGTTGCGGATGGGGCGACGCTGGATCGGAGGATCTGTTTGCGCAGGCAAGACAACGATCGCCCGCCTGCTCGCAAGCGGAGGTGTCGAGTCGTACCACTTCGACGCACACGAGCGAGATCATCTTCTCCGGCTCGGGCGTGGCAACGCTATCTACGAAGACCTCCCTACAGACGTTGCGCGAGGCAAGCACGACGAGCGCTGGCTCCATCGCACGCCAGATGAAATGGCGGAACGAACGGAACGCTCATGGGCTGACCGGTTCCCGCTCGTCCTCGAAGACTTAGGGTGTGTATCAGTCCCAGTCATCGTCGAGGGCGCGGGGCTGTTCCCCGAACTAGTTCGGCCTGAGTTGTCGACCATGCGACATGGCGTCTGGCTCGTGGCAACTCCCGAGTTCATACGAAGGACTCGGTCCGATCGCGGGATGGTTTCGCCGTCGCGGACGAGCGACCCGGCGCGTGCAGCGGAGAACATCATCGCCAGGGACACGATCATGGCGGCTAAGATCGAAGCATCGGCCATCGCAATGGAGTTGCGAGTCATCGCAATCGACGGTAGCCGCTCGCTCACAGAGATCGCAGGTCTCGTCGCAGAGCATTTCGGTGCGGACGGCTCATAGAGATTCTTCGCCGCAACGGGCATCCTACGCCCCCGCCAACACGACCCTGGGATGATCTCAGCTCCCGAACTCACGAACGTGGAAGTCTCAGTCCCCTCGAGCGAACAGATCGGCCAGAAATCTCGAGATGGGACACAGGTATGTAGGGTGCAGCGGGCCCGACGCAGGCTCGACGGCGGAATGGATCGGCCCGGACACCGGGGCCGCCTCGTTGCGTCCGCTGGCACAAGATGAGCTGACCCCGTAGGGCAACCGTGGCGTAGTCGCGGGAGCTGCCCGAGCCGCGGCTGTTCCCCGTGATTGGGTCGAAGGGGCAGGAATTAGGGACATTTTGTCGAACGCCTGGATACAAGCATGGCCCTATGTCGTAGCCGCCTGCACGATGGGAAAGAAGGGGCGCACATGAGAAATTTCAGGTCGAGACGACTAGCGATATGGATCGTGACCTCGGGTGGGATGGTCCTGTCGATCTTTCCGCCCCCACTTGCCGCTCGGGCCGAGCTACCTGCCAACATCGCGCTCACCTTGACGGGGCCGACCCAGACGTTTCGCCTGAGCCCGACAACGTACTCAGGGTCCCTAACCCTTGAGGGGCTTCCCATGGCGGGACAAACCATCCAGGTGCTGGTCGACGGCGTTGTCTCGGCTGAGGCGAGGACCGGCATCGACGGGGTCTATTCGGCGCAAGTGGCGTTTGGGGATCTTGAGCCTCACTCTGTTCGATCGGCATGGAGAAGCCTCCCGCTCGCTGAACGATCGAGCAACTCCTTGACCGTACAGGCTATCCCTGCGGCCGCGACCGCCATCGCCGAGGGCGCCTACCACACCTGCGCCCTGATCGGCGACGGCACCGCCCGCTGCTGGGGCTCCAACGGCCAGGGCCAGCTGGGCGACGGCGTCTTCACCAGCACCTATCACAGCAACACCCCGGTCGTCGTCTCTGGGCTATCGGGGGCCACCGCCATCGCCACTGGCGGCTACCACAGCTGCGCCCTGATCGGCGACGGCACCGCCCGCTGCTGGGGCTACAACTCCCACAGCCAGCTGGGTGACGGCACCTTCTTCAACCGCGCTACCCCAGTCGTGGTCTCTGGGCTATCGGGGGCCACCGCCATCGCCGCTGGCGGCCAACACACCTGCGCCCTGATCGAAGGCGGCACCGCCCGCTGCTGGGGCAACAACGACTCCGGCCAGCTGGGCGACGGCACCACCACCAACCGCACCACCCCGGTCGTAGTCTCTGGGCTATCGGGGGCCACCGCCATCGCAGCGGGCTTCGACCACACCTGCGCCGTGATCGGCGACGGCACCGCCCGCTGCTGGGGCTCCAACAACTACGGCCAGCTGGGCAACAGCCCCGCTACTCCCACTCAAGTCAAGCTTTGATTACTGGTAACCCTCATTCAGGTCTGGCGCGCCATTCCGGCAAACGCATCCAGCCCTGTTTCGAGAGCATTCACGGTGAGTCAAGT
>JBKJXT010000289.1:0-3281 GCA_046716205.1 Actinomycetota bacterium | reverse complement strand
GCCCTCGACTGTCCGGGTGCATGGGCGCCGATGAATGCCACCGGCCGAGCCGCGCCGCTGGTGCTGGGGCGGATCACCGGACGGCTGACGCGCGACGTGAAGATCGGTGAAGAGCTGATCGTGACGGCATGGCTGCGCTCGCAAGAGGGGCGCAAGCATCTCACCGGTACCGCGCTCCAGGACGGCGGCGGCGGCTTGGTGGCGCACGCCGAGCACACCTGGATCGAACTGCGTACCTGAGGAGGCATCATGCGGACCTGGGAACCGGCATTCATCGGCGCGAAGCTCGTCGCGGTCATCGTGCTCGCCTTCGCACTCGAGGACCTGCCCAGCGTCGTTCAATACACGACCCAGGGCGGTTCCTTCGACGGCTCACGGGTCGCCGGCATCGCGCGGATCGCGTTGATGCTCGCCCTTGCGGCGTTGCTGTGGTTCCGCGCCGACCGGTTCGCCGATCTGGTCTCGGATCACGTCGATGTCAGCTTGCCCGACGAGGCGGATGCTGCGCCTCCGCAGAACACACCGGACCGCTCCGACATGACGATGGTCGGGCTCGCACTGATCGGCGCCTACCTGGCCGCCACGGCGATCCCCGCCTTCGCGTCGCACCTCCTCGAAGGCGTGTTCCCGACCTCGTTCCCGGGAGGGACCCTCGACACGCCGTTCCGGCGCGCGAACCTGTTCGCCGCGGGGACCCAAGCCCTGAAGGCAGCGATCGGGCTGTGGATGGTCGTCAACGGCCGTGCGATCGCGCTGGTGGTCGACCGGATGCACCGGCCGCGAGACGCTGACTAGGTGCGGATCTCACCCGTCTCGTAGAACTTCGAGAGCTTGTCGCTGATGAACTCCGGACCGTCGCCGGGCGCGGTGAACCAGAACGTCGGGCACATCGTCAGGATCTCGACCATGGTGAATCCCGCGCCGTCGAGCTGCGCCTGCAGTGCGCGCTTCACCATCGTCTTGGTCCGCATCGTCGCGCCGGGGTTCGCGACGCTGCCCCGTGCGACGTAGGCAGCACCCTCGATCGTCGCCAACAGCTCGGCGAGCTTGATCGGGTGGCCCTGCGTCGAGGCCTCGCGTCCCTGCAGCGACGTCTTGGTCTTCTGCCCGATAAGCGTCGCCGCGGTCATGTGCCCACCGGTTTCGCCGAACACCGCGTTGTTGAACACGAAGCAGGTGATGCGCTCGCCGCGCGCGGCCGCGTGGATCGCTTCCTGCAGGCCTTCGCTCGCCATGTCCCCGTCGCCCTGCACGGTGAACACCACCGCGTCGGGCTTCATCCGCTTCACGCCGGTGGCGACCGAGGGCGCGCGGCCGTGCAACGCCTGCACGACATCGACGTCGATCAACGGCGCGAAGGCCGTGTAACAGCCGATGCCCATCGCGCAGACCGCACGGTCGCGCAGGCCCATCTCCTCGATCGCGTCGAGCAGCACCTTGTACGCGATCGGCTCACCACATCCCGGGCAGAGGTGGTGCTCGCCCTGCAACAGCAACGTGGGCGGCTTGTCGACGATCTCCATGCTCAGAGCCTCCCGGCCACCACGCCGACGTCGAGGATCTCGCCGACACCGAACCCGCTGCGATCCGTCGAGATGCCGCCGATGAACTCCACCGGCGCCGAGCCGTTCAACGCGATGCGCACGTCGTCGATCATCTGACCGTTGTTGACCTCGAAGACCTTCACCAGGCGCGCGCCCTCGCATGCCCGACGCAACGCCTCCGCGGGGAACGGCCACAACGTGACCGGGCGGAAGAACCCGATACGGCGGCCCGCCCCGCGCGCCTCGCGGACGGCGGCGCGCACGAAGCGCGACGGCATCCCGAACGCACACACGACCACGTCGGCGTCCTCGCACCACCGGACCTCGGCGCGCTGCTCGTTCGCGCGGATCTCCTCGTGGGATGCCACCGCTATGCGCATCGCCTCCTGGATCGACAACGCCTTGGGACCGGGACCCAGCATCGAGAGGTTGCGAGAGGCGCGGCCCTGCGCGCCGGTGGTGGTCCAGTCCGCGGGCGTTGGCGCTCCGTCGATGAAGGACACCGACTCGAAGACGTGGCCGAGCATGAAGTCGCCCAACAGCATCACCGGGATCCGGTAGCGCTCCGCCAGCTCGAAGCCGAGCGCGACGTGATCGGCGGCTTCCTGCACCGAGGCTGGCGCGAGGGTGATGAATCGGTAGTCGCCGTGACCGCCGCCCCGCGTCGCCTGGAAGTAGTCGCCCTGGCCCCGTGCCATGTTCACCGCGAGGAACGGGATGCGCGCGACGGCCATCTCGGCGAAGGACTCCTGCATCAGCGAGATGCCCTGACCCGTCGAGGCGATCATCGCGCGCGCGCCGGTCGCCGCGGCGCCCCACACCATTCCGATGCCCTCGATCTCGGACTCTGCGTTCATGCAGACGCCGCCGACCTCGGGCATCCGCGCACTCATGTATTCGAGGATCGGCGTCGAGGGCGTGATCGGATACCCGGCGTAGAAGCGGCAGCCGGCACGCACCGCGGCTTCGGCGATCGCCTGCGCGCCCTCCATCAAGACCGCCGTCACGGCGTCGTCTCGCGGTAGACGATGAAGCAGAAGTCCGGGCAGACCTCGCCGCATCGCGCGCAACCGGTGCACCCGTCGAGCAGGTGCGGGAACTGGAAGCCGAGCGCGTTCACCTCGTTCGACATCACCAGGACCTCCGGCGGGCAGACGTCGATGCACAGGTCGCATCCCTTGCAACGATCGATCGCGATCTCGACCGTGCCCTTCACGCGACCCGCTCCCCCGCGGCCCGGAAGCCGCGCTCGATCGCGGTGAGGTTGGTGGGGATCCGTGCGGCGCGGTAGGCGGGGATCTCTTCGCGCATCGCCTCGATGGCCGCCTCGAGTGGCACGACGTCGGTGAGCGCGACGGTGGCGCCCAGCGCGACCATACCCACGAGTGCGCCGCTGCCGAGCTCTTCTGCGATCGCGGTCATCGGGATCTTCTCGACCATGACGTCGCCACGATCGCTGGTCGCGAGCCCTTCGTTCACGATGATCATCCCGCCGGGACGCACGCGCGCCTGCACCGGAGCGAGGAACTGTCCGTGCAGGGCGACCGCGTAGAGGCACGACGCGACGATCGGGGGCGCCTCGATCGGTTCGTCGGACACGACGAGGGTCATCTCGCTGCGACCGCCGCGCACGCTGCCGCCGAACATGCCGAAGAGCATGACCTGTTTCCCCGCAGATGCGGCGGCGCGCCCCAGGATCTTCGTGGCGATCTGGATCCCTTGCCCGCCGATCCCCGT
>JBKJXT010000288.1:0-10949 GCA_046716205.1 Actinomycetota bacterium | reverse complement strand
CGCGCGGGCGGGCGGAGGCGGGCCGGGGGCCGGCGGGCGGATGGGTGTAGGCGGTCGGGGGGCTGCGGGGGGACGGGGGGCGGCGTCTTAGGCGCGCGGCCACCGGCGCTCACCCCGGGCGCCGCTGCTTAGCCCGCGCGCGACTGGCGATCGGCCACCAGCGTGCGCAGTAGGTCGCGCACTTCCAGCAGCTCCGCTTCGACGTTCCCGATGCGCGCGCGCTCGGTGCGCAGATCCTCGGCGAGCAGCACGCCGACCCCGCCGCCGATCAGCACCAACCCGGTGAGTCCGCCCGAGATCAGGTATGGCAACTGCTTCGCGACGATCGTCTCGTCGCTCACGCCGAGGTAGCCCAGGAACAGGGCCAGCGCGCCCATCGCGATCGCGACCCACCCTGCGATCGGGCGCCACTTCTTCTTCACCGTCGGTGCATCCATATGAGAGCTCCTTACGACGCACGCGACATCGCGCGCATGAACGGTCTGATCGATACGAGTCCGAGGGCGAGCAGCATCAACGCGAGGTACGCGCCGCGCGCCCCGACATGCTCGATCGGTGCGGCAGAGGTCAACACGACGTAGCGCCGCACGATACGGTCGGCGCGCTCTGCGTCACGGGAGGGCGGACCCAACGACGGTCCGGGCGCGCCGGGGATCGTGATCGACGGGAGTTGGATGAAGCGTCCGGGCTTGTGAGGAGGCTGAGGCGCATCGAAGAGATCGGCGCTGCTGGCTGCGCGCGCCGAGCCGAACAAGTAAGCGATCTCGAGGTTGCGCGGGGTGCCGGTCGGGTCCGTAGGCTCTGCGTGCACCTCGATCAGCACGCCGCCACTCGACGCGACAGAATCTGTTTCGGTGGATTCGACGGCCGGTGCGAGCCGCACCTCCACGCCCGCGGCCGCGAGCGCGGCATTCACCTGTCGCTGCGCCGCGTCGGTCTGCGCCCGCGCGCCCTCGCCGGTGACCTCGACCTCTGTGCCCGCGACCGTGGCGCCACCGATGACCAGCCTCTGCGACGCCGACACGATCTTGCCGGCGCGCGTGGAAGCGCGCCCGGCGATCGAACGGATCTTCAACGGGCCGACCACCACATCGTGAAGCGTCTGCGACGCATGTGCGTCGGACTGGCCACCGCTGGTCGTGATCCCCGACACAGCGACTGCCGTGCCGATGGTGCCGAGGGGCAGCGTGATACGTCCCGCCGCTGCATCACCTGAAGCACCGTCGCGTCCGGCGAGGCTGTGCGCGCGCCCGGCGTGGCCGGGGATGGTCGACGCATCGCCGCCGTTCATGAACAGCAGGTTCGACTGCGTCGCGTCGGCTTCGAATGGGCCGTGCGGGAATCCGGCCTCTGCGATGCCGAGGCCGAGCCGTTCGACCGACTGGAACCCATAGAGGAAGAAGAACGCGTCCACGAGGAACGACGGCCACGCGACGCTGTTGAGCGCCGAGGTTCCGATCGTCGAGGAGCTCGCGCGCGAGTCCACGATCGCGGGGTCGAACCGGGGCTGTGCGTCGGCGACGGCGAACAGCATGCTTGCGCGCGCCGATGCTTCGAGCACCGCGACCTCACTCGCGCCTGCAGGCGCGAGGGGTACCAGGGCGAGAGCAGCCGCCACCAGGACCGAACCGACCCGTCTCACGATCCGATCACCTCCAGCGTCGAGCCGTGGTGGAGTCGGATCGTGTCGGCGCCCTCGAGCGGTTCCGGCGTCGCGATGAGCACCGCCGCACCGAGTAGCGCGGCATCGCGCAGCGCTCCCATCACAAGATCGGTCGCTTCGGTGGATAGCCCCTGGAGCGGTTCGTCGACCAGTAGCACCTTCGGCGCGCCGATCAGCGCGCGCGCGATCATCAGCAATTGCGCCTCGCCGCCCGACAGCGTGTCGGCGCGTTGCGTGCGTCGCTCGTGCAGCGCGACGAAGCGACCATACGTGGCCGCCAGTGCCTCACCCGCCCGCGCGCCCGACATACTCACGGTGCCCACGAGCAGGTTCTGTTCCACCGTCAGCCGCCCGAAGACGCGGCGGCCATCGGGGACGAAAGCGATGCCGGCTGCGGCGCGCTGATGCGCTGCTCGTGTCTGAAGGCCGACGCCTTCGAGCTCGATCGCTCCCGACGCGTCCACGATCCCCGCGACCGCCGACAGCGTCGAGGTCTTTCCCGCGCCGTTCGGCCCCGACAGCGTCGCCAGGGAAGCCGGCGCGAGTGTGAACGTCGCGTTTCGCACCGCAACCACGGAGCCGTACCGGACCTGCAACTCAGACACGCGCAGCAACGGCCACCTCCCTCTTGCGAACGTTGCGACCGTTGCGGGCGCGGCGCGCCGGTACGACAGCAGCCTCGCGCGGACGCTCCACCGCGCGCCCTGCGACGAGCTCGTAGGTCCGGTCGGCGATCGTCGCGACGGATGCTCGGTCATGCTCCACGATGAGGACGCTGCGGTCTTGCGCCCGCAGTCCTTCGATCGCGATGAGGACGCGGGTGCGTTCAGCGGTGTCGAGTCCGGCAAGCGGCTCGTCGAGCAGCACGAGCTGTGGGTCGGACACCAGCGCGGTTGCGATCTCGACAAGCCGGAGGGTTGCGAACGGCAACGACGACGGCTGCGCGTCGAGCACCTCTGGGATGCCGACCGCTTCCAGCGCGGTGCGCGCCCGGTCTCCGTTGGTCGCGCCGACACTCGGGCGCAACGACGCCGCTAGGATCAGACCTTCGCGCACGGTGAGGCCGGCGAACACCTCGACGCCTTGGAACGTGCGTGCGAGCCCACGCCGCGCGCGGTGGTGCGGGGCGAGGTCGGTGATGTCCTCGCCGGCGAAGAAGACCCGCCCGTCGTCGGGAGTCACCAAGCCGGTGATGCAGTTGAACAGTGTGGTCTTCCCGGTGCCGTTGCCCCCGACGAGACCCACCACTTCGCCGCGGCCTACGCGCAGGTCGATGCCCTGCAACACCCGCGTCGTTGCGAACGACGCCTGCACATCCTCGACGCGCAGCACGGTGTGCGCGAACCCCGAGACGTGCGAGATCGAAAGCTCCAGCGGCTCGTCGGACAACGTCGACGCCGGCGCGGGCGCCGGGCGCACCGGGCGCTTGCGCGCCTGCACCGCGAGCGCCGCGATCAAGCCGATGCCGAACGCGAGGTCCGCGCGGTCGCCGCTGAGCCACGCCAGCCATGCGATGCCGCCGGCCTCCTGCGCGAGCAGGATCACCGCGGCGCCGATCAGCCCCGCCTCGAGTCGCCGGATGCCGCACATCGTCGCGACGGCCAGTAGCTGCAACGAGAGCGAGAAGTTGAACGCGTCGGGTGTCACCGCACCGGTCTGACCCGCAAGCAGCGCGCCTCCCGCAGCCGCGATCGCGCTCGACAACGCGAATGCGCCGACGCGCCAGGCGAAGACCGCGATCCCACGCGCTTCCGCGACGACCTCGCGGTCTCGGACGACCATCAGCGTGCGCCCGGCGCGCCCGCGCCCCGCCGCGGCAGCGACGGCAACCCAGATCGCCGCGATGACCAACGCGAGCACCGCGTAGGCGCGGTCGCCGTCGAACAGGGCCGGGCGCGCGACCGACACGAGGCTCGACTCGAACGCGCTGCCTTCGGTGGTGTGCCCGAGCCACTGTCCGAGCGACTGGAATGCCATCTGCTCGAACGCGAGTCCCGCCGCCAGCGTCGCGATCGCGAGCTCCAACCCGCGGAACCGAACCGCCACCATGCCGACGAGCAAGGCCGCCGGGACGACCAAGAACGGCGCGGCGATAAGCGCCAGTAGAGGCGGCGCGCCGTAGCTCACGAGGCCTGCGTAGGCGTACGCACCCCACCCGAGCCCGATCGCCGCGACGTGGAGGTTGAGCTGGCCGCTCCATCCGGTGAGCACGACAAGCGACACGATCGCGAGCACGTATCCGGCGCCTCGCGCGGCTAGGGTCGCGCCTTGCGCGCCGCTTGCTGCGGCGACGATCGCGCCCAGGCCAACGAAAGCCCAGATGATGCCGCGCGTGCGTGCGCTCATGCCGTCCCTCGCAGCACGTCGACCAGGTTCACGCGACGTCGCACGACCGCGAGCGCTACCAGCACCGCGAGGAAGCCCGACGCCTGCGACAGACCGCTGGTCGACGGTACGTAGGCGGTGACGAGCGACTGGATCACGCCGAGACCAAGCCCGGCCAGGATCGTGCGCGGCAGGTTGTCGAATCCCCCGGCGAGTGCGGCGCCCAGCGAGACCACGAACACAAGCGTCATCTGCGACGGCGTCAGTACCAGAAGGGGAGTCGCCAGCACACCCGCGATCGCCCCGACGACGCCGGCGAGCGCGAACGTGGCCGATGCGACGACGCGCGGCGAGACGCCGAGTAACTGCGCGGCAACGCGGTCTTGCGCGGTCGCCGACAGCGCGAGCCCGGCGCGCGTGCGTCCCAGCGCCCATGCGAGGCCGACGCCGACCACGAGTGTGGCACCGGCGATGATGAGGTGTTGCGCGCCCAGTCGTACCCCGCCGATCGAGACGCCGGTGTTCGCGAGCACGGGAAGGAACTTCTGCTCCGGGGTCCAGACGGTGATGACGAGCCATTGCACGATCAACACGAGACCGATCGTCCCCGCTGCGCGCACCTGCGGCTCGGCGCGCTCCAGCGGCCGGATCGCCGCCCACTCGGCGATGACGCCGAACGCAGCCGATGCGACCAGCACGACGGGGAACGCCGCCAGTGCCGGCCAACCCCACACCATCGTCAGCCCGTAGAAGAGGTATGCCGACAGCGTCGCGAAGGAGCCTTGCGCGAAGTTGAGCACGCGCGTTGAGCGATGAACGATCGTCACGCCGGCGGCGAGCAAGGCGATGATGCACCCGCTCACCAGCCCCTGCAGCACCGCGCCGATGAACAGTCGCATCACGGTCTCCCGGGGCGCGGCCAGGTCGATGCGCGCCAGGCGTCCACCGGGCCGCCGTCGAGCTCCCACTGTGAGGGCGCGCCGCGCTCGTACTTCGATCGGACCATCCACACGTAATGGTTTCCGCCGTGGCGCGCAGCGGGAGCAGTGAGGTTCACGTCCTTGCACAGGCCGTGGCAGTCGTAGCTCGTCAGCCTGGACGCCGCGGCGACGACGGACGCGCGTGTGAGCTTGGGGTCGGCCTTCAACGCCTCGCGCAACACGTCGACGAGCATCCGCGCGCTCGCGTAGCCGAGCGCAGTGAAGTAGCCGTAGTCGACGTCGCGCTCGTAGGTGCCGACGATGCGCTTCATGTCGTTGACCGCGGGCACGTCCAGCGACGGCGGCAGCAACGCCGAGTTCGCGATCATCCCGTCGGCGAAGGCGCCGGACTGCTCGATCGTCAGGTCGAGATACACGCCGTGCTGACCGAGGAAACCGGCGCGCGGCCGGTAATGCGCCTCGCGGCACTCGACGAGCATCTTCACCGCAGACGCCGGGTCGGTGATGATCCACGCACCATCCACGTTGGCTGCCTGCAGCTCGAGGCAGATGGTGCCGTAGTTGAGGTCGAAGTATGTGACGCGCTTCTCGTAGACGATCTCGCACCCGAGCGCCGGACAGATCGTCGCCTTGGCCTCGGCGAGATACGTCCGCGCCGGCGCGACGTTCAGGTACACCGCGCCGATGCGCTTGGGCGCGGTCCCCGTGTCGCGCTCCACCTGGCGGTACCAGTACGGCAGCAGCGCGTGGGCCATCGTCTGGATTGCTGCGCCCACCGTGACGACGATGTCGGAGGAGAAGCCCTCGACGTTGATCCCGTCGTAGCCGATCCAGGGAACGCCTTTGCGTTCGAGCATCGGCACGACGTTGCCGGAGAAGGGCGTGAACGACGGGCCCATCAGGAACGCGCCGCCGTTGACGAGCCGGTCGGTGCACGAGGCCGACAGGTTCGGGTCGGCCTTGTCATCGCAGATGTCGAAGTCGATCTTCAGGCCGTTGATGCCGCCGTGGTCGTTCACCCATTGGAAATAGGCCTTCGCGGCCTTCGCCGGCGGCACGCCCAGCTTCGACAAGCCACCGGAGAGCGGGAACAGCCCGCCCACTTTGATGACCCCGTCATCGATGCCCGAGCCACCTCGGAGGACCGTGCGCCCGGCGCGGGTGATGCTCGAGGGAGCGGTCGACGGGGTGACCGGCCGCGCGATCACCTCACCGTTGGCACTGAGGACCTCTTCGATGACGTGCGTGCGCTCGACGACGGGGGTCGCGTTGAAGTCGGCGCGCGTCCCGCACGCCGCAGCCAGCAGTGCGACCGAAACGATCGCGCCGCCTGCTCTTATCCGCAGGACGCTGCTCCCGGCGAGGTGCCGACGAACGTGCATGCGTTCGAATAGCCCAGCGTGTCGAACGTGCCCCAGAGGTTCCACCAGTTCTGGTAGCTCGCTTGGCCACCGGTGGGCGCGACGCTCCACGGCGCCGAGCTGTAGTTGTTGTGCCACGGGGCGGCGGTCTTGCCGAAGAACGCACCGTAGAAGGCGACCAACGGCGTGGCGCGGAAGCTGATGTCGACGGTGAGGTTGCCGCAGCCGCCGTCGGCAACCGTGCCGGGCCTCAACCAGCCACCGATCATGCGCATGTGGCTGTTCAGCGACGTGCCGGCTTGATCCTGGCCCGCGCCGAAGACCGGCGTGCCCTGCCAGCCGCCGGAGGTGTTGCGCCCGGCGAAGTCGCTGACGGTGCAGCTCGCGCCGGTAGGCAGACGGAATCCGGTCATCTCGATGTCTTCGCCACCCATGATCCGGAAGCCGAAGTAGATCGTGTCGCCGCTGCGCGCGGCGTTGTTGATGGTGAGGACGGCCCTGCCCGGCGTCTGGCCGTTCGGCAGCTGCATCACGTTCATCGTGAGCGCGCCGAAGGGGTTGGTCTCGACGGGGTCGGCGGGCGCGACCAGCGGGACGGACAACGATGTGATGATGACCGCGGCGAGCAAGCCGCGCCTGATGAGCGCCATCTGAGTTACCCCCTCAACGACGAACCGGGCGCCTGAGGAGCCCGATTCAGACCGAAACGTCCTGTTGGAGGACATGATGAGGGTAGAGGTTCACACTAGTCAAGCTGTTGGCCCTATGGAAACAGTAGAAACTACCAACGCCACCGCATCGCGTGGGTCCCGCAGGGACACGATCGTGCTGCGTTATGTCCGCCTGCGAGTCGTTCCGCATACAAAACGTTGCGGGCGCGCCACGTCCTAGGAGAGCGGCGTCGATTCGACCCGACGCGTCCACTACCGCTTCCGATTCCCCGCTTTCAGCGGGAGAGCGACAGACGGCAGGCGTAGCCGAAGGTCGGGTGTGGCACCGCCGTCGATGGGGTCGTGGCGGCGCGCCACTCCGGCAGGACCGGCGCGCTCACCGTCGGCGCGGACGGCGCGCGATCGAACCTCAGGATGTCGATGCCCCGGGTTTCGTCCATCACGTAGAGGATCTCGCCCCCGGCGCTCCCCGGCCCGATCCACTTCACGTTCACCGCGACGCCGGTCTTGTTGATGTGGTAGCCGATCTGACGAAGGTCGCGTGGGTTGCTCACGTCCAGGAAGCGAGTCCCCTCCTGGAACCACGTGACCGCGGCGATGCCGTCCTTCTCGTCGAAGTAGTGCGCCGAGCAGACCCCGCTGGCGTTGAACTGTCCGCCGATCGTCAGCTCGGTCTCCCACGTGTCGAGCATCTGGAAGCTCGGGATAGCGCCCGACGAGAGGGGATCGGTATCGCGCACGCGCGCGGCGCCGAACCGCCCTTGTCTGTTGCACGCGACCTGGTTGTAGATCTCTTCTTCGGTGATGAAGACGGCCTCGCCTGGGAACACCGCGGGATCGTCGAAGTTCGCGAGTGTTCGCGGAACCCACTGCTCGGCGTCGGGACGGAACGAGTTGTGCAGATAGCGGTTCAGCGTCGACGGCTTGACGGGTCCAACCACCCGGCGCGGTAGCGTCGGCACGCTGACGTCGTACGCCTCGATCCCGCCGCCGCCGACCTGCCAGACGAGCCCCGCCGCATCGACCTGCGCGTCGTGCGTACCCCCGACGCCCGAGTCCAGGACGCGAACGACCTTCGGGTCTGCAGGGTTGCGCAGATCGACCACGGGAACCTTGCTGCTGCCGTTGACGATCGCGAACGAGCACGTCGCGTCCAAGCAGCTCGTCGTGTGCCCGACGTAGGACAATGCCGGCGGTGTCCAGCGGTTGCCGGTCAGCGGGTTGGTGTACGCGAACGTGAGCGCCGGCAGCTTGGAGATGTCGATGAGGTAGAGCCCGCCCGACAGCTCCGGCCGGCCGTAGAGGCCCGCGAAGAACCACTCCGGGTCCTGACTGATGATCAACAGGTTCCTGCTGAAATCGACGTCCTCGTTCTCCCAGTGCGCAAGCGGGAGATGGCTGACGAGCACCGGCGCCTCGGGCACCGTGATGTCGTAGGCGCTGACGCCTCGGGCGCTCGTCATCACGAAGTACTTCTTCTCGCCCAGCAACGTGTTGACGGTGCGCACCTGTCCGCCGACGGCGCCGACCTCCGGGATCGTGCCCAGCGGCGTCACGTTGGAGGAGGCGAGCGGGGTATCCGGCAACGGAGCGGCGAGCGCGCCTCCGGTCGTGGATGCGAGGGCGAGGCAGGTGAAGGCTGCCAGCAAGCGCACAGGGATAGACATACGGGCTGATACGACGGCACCCTCTGCATCCCCTGCCGGGTAGCAATCTGCCCCGGAATGTCCGGCTCAGCTCGGGACCGCATGACACCGGCAGCGTGCGGCCGAAGGCGTTTGCGAGCCGTTGGGGGTGCCGGTACGGTCCTCGTCGATGATTCGCGCGCGGACCTTCTCCCTCGCCTTGCTGCTCGCGCTCGCCGGATGCTCGTCGGCCAAGCAGCCGGCGCCCAGCGGCGTGACGACATCGAGCGCGCCCGCGACGCCATCGCCGGAGCTCTCGGCGACCCGGTCGGAGGTGCCCGTCCCCGGCTCGTCGGGCGACGCTCCGACGTCGGCGGTAACGCCGGCGCCAGACCCCGAGCCGGTCCGAACCGCCGATCCGACCGTGCCTCCCGCAGCCGGTACCTACACCTATGAGCAGTCGGGTGAGACCAAGGCCGGCACCTTCTCGATCCCGGTCGACAAGACCGGCACGTTGCAGATCTACGCGGCGACCCGGGCGGGCAGCGGCTTCCGGCAGCGGCAGGTGCGTCGGTATTCCGACAAGGAGAGCGGCGACCAGCAGCTGCTGTTCAACGCCGACGGCATCTACGTGGAGTCCTCGACGGTGACGCTGTACGGGTTCTCGCAGGAGTGCAAGACCGAGGATCCGTTGCTGGGCGTGCGGCTCCCGCTGCGTGTCGGTGCGACGTGGTCGGATCGTGACTCGTGCTCGGGGATGACCATCAACGTGTCCGGCAGGATCCTGCGCGAAGAGAAGTACACCGTCGGTGGCCGTTCGGTCGACACGTTCGTCGTCCGCGTCGTCGCGAAGGCGTCCGGCGAGGAAGGCTCGCAGACGACGACCGAAACCATGTGGTTGTCACCGCAGTACCGGCTCAGCGTTCACAGCGTGTCGGACGCCAAAGGCCAGTCGCAGGGCTTCGACTTCGAGCGACACGTCGTCGACACGCTCCGCTCGCTGACTCCCTCGTGAGCTATCAGACTGGGCCGATCGAGACGCTGGCGCGGATCCAAGAGGCGAGCTTCGCGCGGGCGAGCGGATCGACATCCGGAGCGTTCCCGCCCGAGCGCCGCATGAGCGGCGCGCAACTGGATGGCTTACTGCGATAGCATAGCTACGGAGTTCTCGCGACGGTGTGTCCCGACGGCCGGCCGCATGCCGCCCCGATCGCGTACGCCCTGGTCGGAACCAAGTTCGTGTTCGCGACCTTGCCGGAGGCTGCGCGGGTGCAGAACCTCCGCCACGAGCCGCACGCCTCACTGGTGGTCTCCGATGGTGAAGAGGACGCGCATGCGGTGGTGATCGTGGAGGGCACCACGCGCACGGTTGCCCCGTTGGAGAGCTCGCTGGAGATGCGCGCGCCCTTCCGCGACGCCCAGGGCAACCTGCCCGGCTGGATCGGGTTGTTGATCGTGCTGACGCCCGAACGCCTGCTGAGCTACGCGGCGCCCGGCGCGATCGCCTGACGCCGCCGGCGCGCGAGCATCTTCCGATTCGACCCAGGGGTAGGCCTGCGGTAAAACGCTCTGCACTATGAACGTTCTTGTCTGCGTCAAACAGATCCCGGACCCGAACAACCCCTACTCGCTCACCGACGGCCGGCTGAACCGCGGCGGCCAGAACGTGCTCGACCCGGGTGACGAGTTCGGCGTGGAGGCCGCCCTCCAGCTCACCGAAGCGAACGGCGGCGAAGTCACGGTCCTGTCCATGGGCCCGGAGTCCGCGATGGAGGCGATCCGGCGCGCGCTGTCGATGGGAGCCCACAAGGGCATCCTGGTATCCGACCCGTCGCTGCAAGGGGCCGACGCGCTCGCGACCTCGCGTGCGCTGGCGGCGGCGATCAAGCGCGCCGGCTTCGATCTGGTGATCGCCGGCGTCGAGTCGACCGACGGCTACACGGGCACGGTGCCCGGCACGATGGCCGAGCTGCTCGGTGTGCCGCAGGCGACCTTCGCCAAGGCCCTCGAGGTGAAGGACACGACGCTGCACATCCAGCGTCAGACCGAAACCGGCTACGACGACGTCGAGTGCTCGCTGCCCGCGGTCGTCACCGTCACCGCCGGCGTGAACGAGCCCCGCTATCCGACCTTCAAGGGGATCATGCAGGCGAAGTCGAAGCCGGTCG
The DNA here is from genome assembly GCA_046716205.1 of Actinomycetota bacterium. Taxonomy (GTDB): domain Bacteria; phylum Actinomycetota; class AC-67; order AC-67; family AC-67; genus JBKJXT01. Next base: position 195 of record JBKJXT010000288.1, on the reverse strand, counting down.
AGCAGGTCACCGCCGCCGATCTCGGCCTGAGCGCCGAGCAGATCGCCGCGACACAGACGGTGTCATCGGTCGAGCCCGCACCTGCGCGCAGCGCCGGAGCGAAGTTCGAGGATGACGGTTCGGGAGCGGCGAAGATCGCCGACTTCCTCAAGGAAGCGAAGGTTATCTGATGAAAGTCTGGGTGTACGCAGACAT
>JBKJXT010000287.1:0-3378 GCA_046716205.1 Actinomycetota bacterium | reverse complement strand
ACCGTCACGATGCGTTGCGCGCCGCGCGCGCGCGCGTGCTCGACCACCGCGCGCACGTCCATCGACTCGCGCTCGCCGCCGGTGCACGCGCCGGCGCTCTGTCCGTGTCCGCGGAGGTCGAAGGTGTAGACGTCGAAGCGCTGCGCGAGACCTTCGGCGAGCAGCCGCCACTTCAGCTTGGTCCGGTAGCCCATGAAGCCGTGGACCAACACGATCGCCGTCTGCGGGTTGTCGCCGAGCTTGGAGCCGGCGAGCCGGACGCCGTCGGAGGTGTCGGCCCAGAAATGCGAATGAGGTACGTCGAAGACGTCGCGATGACCGCGGTAGCGGATCGCGTAGCGCTGCAGCCGCCAGCGGATCGAGGGTGAGCGCCCACGCCACCGGCGGTCCAGCCGGCGGACGTGCGGAAGATGCGGCACTCGATGGTCCTTCCTCGTGTTTACTGCGCCGACGTGCTCTGCTACTTTGCCCAGGTCGACCGGTTCCTGCAACCGGTGCAACCCCAGGCAAAGGCGCCGGCTGCCTGGGGTTTCGTCGTTCCTGGAGAGTTCGAAACGTGGCAGACGTCCTCGTTGTGAGCGATAGGCCCCACGATCTGCTGGGGCTCATCGGCGCGCTCGAGGCCGCAGGGCACCGGGTCGCCCTCGCCTCCACCGAAGAAGGCGCGCGCACCACGGCGAACCCGAGCGTCGCAGTGGTGGACGCGGTGAAGGATCTCTCGCGAGCGCGCGACACCTGCCGGGCGCTGCGCGCGAACACCGGAACGTTGCCGGTGATGGTACTCGTCGCGGCGGAGTCACTGGATGCGCTGGGCCCCGACTGGGACATCGACACCTTCGTCGTGGAGGGCAGCGCCGACGGCGAGCTCGTCGCCCGCGTACGGCTCGCCCTCGGCTCGCAGGTGATGGAGTCGTCGGGGACGCTTCGCGTCGGCGACCTGTCGATCGACCCGGAGACCTACCAGGTGCGCATCAAGGGCCGGCCGCTCGACCTTACGTACAAAGAGTTCCAGTTGCTGTCCTTCCTCGCGCAGCGACCGGGTCGCGTATGGTCGCGTCAGCAGTTGCTGCAAGAGGTGTGGGGGTATGACTTCTTCGGCGGCACGCGGACGGTGGACGTGCACGTGCGGCGGTTGCGCGCCAAGCTCGGCGCGGAGCACGAGAACATGATCGCGACGATCCGCAACGTCGGATACAAGCTGGAGGCGCATCGAGGCCGATGAAGACGCAGCAGGATCTGGACTTCGTATTGCGCACCGTTGAGGAGCGCGACATCCGCTTCATCCGCCTGTGGTTCACCGACGTGCTGGGGTTCCTCAAGTCGTTCGCGATCACACCCGCTGAGCTCGAAGCGGCGTTCGACGAAGGCATGGGCTTCGACGGCAGCGCGATCGAAGGGTTCGCGCGCGTGCAGGAGTCGGACATGCTGGCGCGCCCGGACCCCTCCACGTTCCAGATCCTGCCCTGGCGGCCCGACCAGCAAGGCGTCGCGCGGATGTTCTGCGACATCCTGACGCCGGAAGGCGAGGCGTTCCCCGGCGACCCGCGCGCCGTGCTGCGGCGCGCGATCACCCGCGCGCAGGAGATGGGCTACACGTTCTACCTCGGGCCGGAGCTCGAGTACTTCTACTTCAAGGACTCCGCCGGCACCGAAGGGCTCGATCAAGGCGGGTACTTCGATCTGACGCCACTGGACGTCGCGTCGGATCTGCGCAAGCGCACCGTGCTGTACCTCGAGTCGATGGGGATCAGCGTCGAGTCGGTGCACCACGAGGTCGCGCCTTCGCAGCACGAGATCGTGCTACGGGACACCGACGCGCTGTCGATGGCGGACAACGTGATGACGGCGCGCCTCGCGGTGAAGGAGGTCGCGCAAGAGGCGGGCGTGTACGCCACGTTCATGCCGAAGCCGATCCAGGGCGCGTGGGGCAGCGGCATGCACACCCACATGGCTCTCTACGAGGGGGAGCGCAACGCCTTCTACGACGGCGAGGACGCCGATCGCATGTCGAAAGTCGCCAGGGCATTCATCGCCGGTGTGCTCGCGCACGCGCGGGAGACGGCCGCGGTGTGCAACCAGTGGGTGAACTCCTACAAACGACTCGTGCCCGGCTACGAGGCGCCGGTGCACATCTGCTGGGCGAAGCAGAACCGGTCGGCGCTCCTCCGGATCCCCTCCACTCCCGGCCGGGATTTGCGAGTCGAGTTCCGCTCGCCGGACCCGGCGTGCAACCCCTACCTCGCGTTCGCGGTGATGCTGGCGGCCGGGCTGCGCGGCATCGCAGACAACGCCGAGCTGCCACCGCCGGCCGCCGACAACATCTATCAGATGAGCGAGTCGGAACGCCGCGCCGCCGGGATCGAGTCCATGCCGGAAGACCTCTACGAGGCGATCGCGTCGATGGAGCAGTCGAGCCTCGTGCGCGAGACGCTCGGCGATCATGTCTTCGAGTACTTCGTTCGAAACAAGCGCGCCGAGTGGGAAGCGTACCGAGCGTACGTTTCGCCGTTCGAGATCGAGCGCTACCTCCCGATCCTGTAGCGCACGATCCGCCTGAAAGCGGCGACCGCGGCCGAGACCGGCGTGACGGGTCGAAACGGCGCCCGCGGCCGAGACCGGCGGCCGCAACTTTCCTGCAACCTTCGGAACCCCGCGTGGCCCGGCAGCCTCCGCAGTCGTTTGCTCCTTGATGGGAACTCGACGAATCGCGACGGGACTGATCGCCACAGCGGCGATCGTGCTGGCTGCCGCTCAGGCGTTCGCCGGAGCCGGAAACAAGACGCCCGACTACGCCGGCAACGCCAAGTCGACGTCGCGTATGGACGTCGCCGGCATGTGGTGGAGCCGGTCGTGGGGCGGCTCGCAGACCGACAAGGACGGCGCCTCGGCTGAGGGTGGAGCTTCGGCCTTCACCGTCAACGGCCAGAAGTACGGCAACGCCGTTCGGTGCTCGGCGACCTCGCAGCCGACGGGCGGCAAGAAGATCGACAGCCGGGAGGCGGCGTGGCAGCGTCTCGACGCCGGCCCGGCCTCGGTAGCGCTGTTCACCTCGTGGTGCCGCGCCGACGCGGTGCAGCAGAACAATGCGTCGAGCAGATCCGGCAATGCGGTGGCGCGCATTCGGGCGCCGGAGGTCGACGTCCGGCTGCTGACCACCGGCTCGGACAACAAGACGACGAGCGGACAGGCCAACGGTACGGGCTGGGCCGCCGTCGCGTCGGCAGAGGCCGCCGGTGTGCGCGCCTCGGTAATGGAGTGCCGCAGCGCAACGAAAGCCACCAACGGAGGCGCGACCCAGAACGTGAAGTCGGCTTCGCTTGCCGCGGTGGGGGACATCGACGTTCCGCTTCCGTCCTGCCCGCTGGATCACAGCGGAAG
>JBKJXT010000286.1:0-7594 GCA_046716205.1 Actinomycetota bacterium | reverse complement strand
GTCTTCCCGGCCCCGTTCGGGCCGATCAACCCGACAATCTCCCCCTCGCGCACTGTCAAACTGGCGCTATCCACAGCAGTCAGGCCACCGAATCGGACCGTGATCCTCTCCGCTTCGACCAAGGGGGCTCGATCACTCCTGGGACCCGACACCAATTCGATGCCACCGTGTCCATGTAAGCGAAGATCCCCCGCGCTCTTCTTGTGACCGTTACTGCCAGCGCCCATTTCCATCTCCGTCGACACCTGCGACGAAGTGCTCGCGACTCGAACGGGTGCGGAAGGCCGCAAGACTCGGATTCGGGCTCTCTGGATGACCCCGATGTCGAGGAGCCGCGAGTTGTTAAGGCTCCTGCGAAGCGCAGCCAAGGCCGAATGCGTGCGTCTTGGAAGGCGCTCGCCCCTCCCGCCTCGTGCTGCGTTGGAGAGCGACCGGCGGATAGCATCCGGAATCTCAGCGAGCCCCCCTGGATAGATCAGGAGAACGATGGCGAGCAACAGTGCTGACACGATTTCCAGCGCCCCGCCGAGCGTCGGAACGCGGAAAAACAGTTCGGTGAGTCCGGCGAACAGAACAGAGGCAGCGATCGCCCCGCCTACGCTCGCGAGACCTCCAACGACCGCGATCGCGAGGAAGAACAACGAGATGTTAAAGGTGAATTGGTCCGCGCTCACCACTCGAGCGTCGCTCATGAGGATGTTTCCAGCGGCTCCTGCAAGCGCGCCCGAGATGGCAAACGCGATCAATTTCGTCCGCATCACGTCGATACCCAGCGATGCCGCTGCCATCTCTGAGCCGCGAACAGCGAAGAACGCTCGCCCAAGCTTGAAGTCGCGAAGATTCCAGGCTGCGTACACCGCCGCTGCTACGAGGGCCCAAGCAAGTAAGTAAAAGATCCTCGGGTTCGTGAAGTCAAACGAAGGGAACTGTCCAACGTCCCCGATGGGTAAGGGTGGGATCTGATCGTGTTTGGTGAACCACGTTTGACGGAACAGGAATTCACTCGCCATCCAACCGAACACGAGGGTAGCGACGGCAAGATAAAGCCCGCGCACCCGCAATGCGACCATGCCGAGCGCGGCTGCCACGAGTGCAGCGACAACCACTGCCGCAATCATGCTTACCGGGAATGGCACGCCCAGTCCCCCTGAAACCTGCCCCGTAACATATGCACCTATCCCCACCAAGGCCGCGTGACCGAGCGAGATCTGCCCAACCCACCCTGTGAGGATGACGATCGACAAGCCGATGAGAGCATAGGAAGCGGCCAGGTTCGCGGAGGAGACTAATGATTGAGGTACGACCCAAGGGAAGACGAGCGCAAGCGCTCCCGACGCCAACCAGGCGCGAGGATTCGCCTTGATCCGATTGGCTCCAAGGCCTTGCGTGGAACCTTGTCCTGAGGACTCTCTAACATCCGACGCAGCGACTATCGATTTCCCTCGTGCTGCAAGAACGCCCAGCGCAAGGCCCGTCAACAACAGTTGAGGTGCGCCAGCGGTTCTTCCAAGTGCTCCCATCAGGGGAATCAGACTCTGCGTAACGCCCACGACCACAGCGCCGAGGATCGCTCCCGGCAGTGAGCCCAGCCCGCCTAGGAGCGCAGCGATGAACCCGGGCAACGCCTGCAGCGTCAGCACGTAGGGATTCAGTGTCGTAACAGCCGCGAGAAGGATGCCGGCTATCGCGGCGAGACCGCCGCCCATACCCCAAGTCAGCTCGGTGATCCTGTCGGGGTTAACCCCATGAAGTGCGGCCGCAAGCCGGCTTTCGGCCGTCCCACGCATCATGAGCCCTAGATCGGTATGTTTGAGAAGGACATAGAGCCCGGCTGCCACAACGACCATCACGAGGAACAGCCCGATCTCCCCGAACAAGATGCCTGATGATCCGATCGAGGCGAACCCAGCCGGGAACAGTCTGATCCCCGTTCGTGGAGTAGTACCCCAGATCCGCGCAGACAGAGAGACCAACACACCTAAGGCCGCCACTGTCCCAACCGTTTGTGCTGTGGCAGAAACCTTTCGCAAACGTCGAACGAAGATGCGTTCCACCGCGATCCCGAGAATGGCGCCTGCAACTATCGCAAGAGGAATCGCGATCGGCGTGGGAATGCCTGCCTCGACCATCGAGAACAGTAGATAGGCGGGAAACATCGCCATGGCCCCGTGAGCTAGGTTCAGTACCTTGGATGCTTGGTAGATCAGAACGATCCCGATGGAGAAGATGGCGTAGGCTCCGATCAGGGGTAGCGACAGAACTATCGCAGTGAGAAGGCGCACCATCAGCCCCCAAACGCAGGGTCAAGCACCCAGCCGGTCTGCTCGTCGCGCCAGTCGAGGAAGCTGCTACCGGACACGACCATCGAGAATGACCGAGCGCGGACGTTCGCGTGATGTTTGAGCGGGTGCCACTCCAGTCCTGCTGTTATGTCGTTCGAGTACTTCATCGAATCGAGAACCGTGCGCAATCGATCCCGCGTCAACTGCGCACCCACACGACGAAGTGCCTCGACCATCAGCTTCATCCCAAGGTAGGACCCTTCCAGGAATTGATTGTCGACGTCGGCGTTCGGCGCAACCGCACGGACGTCGTCCACGTACTGAGCGACATCTGGAAGCGCGGCATACCTGCCGAGCGGCGGGTTGTAACCAGTCCACACCGCCAAGCCGTGGCAAGCGGCGCCCGCGGTTTCAGTGCACGCCCGCGCGAAGTCTTTCGTGAAGAGCGTCTGAGCGCCCGCGGTGTATTTGAGGCCCTTCACCGGCTGGCGGCTCATCCACTTCTTCGCCGTATCCGGTAGGAGCAGCATCGCTACCATGTCACACTTTCCGTCGCATGCATTGTTGAACTCATTCGCTTCGGTGGCGTATGAACTCGCTGCGGGATCCAGTCCCACTGAGGTGACAAGCTTGCCTCCGTCCCTCTTCACTTGAGTTACGAAGGACTCAGCTCCTTCGCGACCGAACTTGTACTTCGAGTCGTAGACAATCGCGAACGTTCGCGCATCCTTCTTTGCCTTTCCGAAGCGTGCCATGATCCGCATAGTGGAAACGGTCGCCGTCGCCACCGGCCACACCCATGGATCTTCGTACTGCTCCTTCCGCATGCCATCCGTGCCCACGACGGGGATCCTCGATCTTGAGATGTCGCCGTTACTAATGGCGGCCCCGAGACCCTCCGCGGAGGGTACGACCGCCAATGCGAAGATGTCCTCCTTCTCATCAGTTGCCCAGGTCCGTATATATTGCTGACCGCGTTGTTGATCAAAGGAGTCGTTCCGCAGAACGAGCTCGATGATCCGCCCGCAGATACCACCCTGAGAGTTGACCTTGTCAACAACGGCCCGCATCCCGGTCGGGGACCACTTGAGGAGATCCGCCGCAGGTCCATCGGTGACGATCGTGGCAGCCAACCGAATCTTCGTGGCGCTGACTCCGATCGCCGTGCGGGCTCCGTTCTTACCGGAGGCGCACTCCACCCCCTTCGGCGGAACGGTCAACACGGCTCCATCATTTGGTCCGTTCCCATCTTTGACAGCCTTAGTCCCGCGTGCGACATCTCCCGGAACCCGAGCGGACTCGAACGTGCTCGAACGCGCAGATCCATCTGAGGTGTTCCTGCCTGCACCACTCTCTATCGTGCCAACTGTGAAGAAACCGAGGACGAGGCTGTAGGCAACAACACCAAACAGCGAGCGAGACGAGCCCTTCAACGTAGTAACTCCCTTCTAGGTCATGCTCAGTCGAGAACGCTCATCGCGCTGCGACGCCGCCATGCGAGCGCCACGGGTAGCAACAACGTGAACCAAACAGCAGCGGCAGCCAACCCCTGTCCAAAGGAGCGGATGATGAGCACGCGGAAGCGCTTGGCATCCGGTGTGCTCGCCGTGGCTGTGATGAGCCCCCCTGGATCGGATCGTGTCGGCTCCCTGACACCGAGGCCTTCGGCTCCATCGAGTCTGGAACTGGGATCCATCGACCCCGGGGTTCCCTGATCAAAGCCGGCAGGGAGCTCCAGACACTTGCCTTTGGAGGGAACGTAGACCCGGGGTGGCAGGCAATAGATCCCGTAGGTGGTAGCGACCCTGACGCCGGCGAGTTGGATCACTTGTCGCTCGCTGCCATCGGTTTCACGGATGATCTCTAGCCCTGGGACCTCGAAGCCTGGGTCCCCGTTCTGCAACTCGTCATCGAAGCGAGCAGGAGCGGTCTTCTGAATGGCGGCGACATAGCCTTTCGGGCTGCCTTTTAGGTAGAGCGCATCTGGGGTCGGGACCCGGATCCGCGCGCGCCCGCCTGCCACGGTATTCACCACGGCGGCTAGACCAGAGACCTCGCCCTCGGTGCAGTAGGTCTGTTGCTCTGGTCTCTCAGGCGGGTCCTTGCATAGTGCCCCGGCGGGCCCATGAACGTCGCGGTAGCAATGTGAATCGTCCCCGCCTGGACCATGGATGCCGCAGACGGTTCGAACGAAGCTCCCTCGAGGCTCGGCTTCTGGTCTTCCGTTCGAATGCACGGCGGCCACTGTTTGGATGGAATCGAACCCGAGCCAGGATCCGGAGCCGAGATCTATCCGTACCGCAGAGAGTCTCGATACCGCGGTCGCTCTGATACCTTCGGTGGGATCGGGTCCGACGGTCACCTTCGAGGTCGCGTCGCCTATACGAAGGGCTGTTCCCACCTTCAATGAAACCGCAGCCTCAGCGTGCACGTTCTTGGGCTGGCAGCTCACTTTGGCTCGCAGGTCTGCAGCGGGGGTTGAGCGGGCTTCGTCGTTGGCCTCGTCGTCGCCTTCAACGCAACTAACGGATGGGAAGTCCCACTCGCGTCCGACCTGCTTGTCGATCTGGGTGTATGTACTCTGAAGTATAGCGTCGATGCTCTTGTAAATCGTCCCAAGTCCTGACCCCGGTGGGTCCGGTCTTGTGCCTTGTTGCGGTTGGCAGCGAGATGCAGGATCTCGCACATCACCGCGAGTGATCTCATCGGCAGATAGAGCCTCAGCGGCAGCACCGCGTTCCTGTGGTGCGAACTTCGCGTCTTTAACATACCCGGCGGTCACGAGACGGCTGAAGGGACCGCAGGTCAACGGAACAGACGCACCATTCACGGCCCGGATCCGTAGCGCGTATGCGCCACCGGAGGCTTCCATCGCCGAACCCGTGATCCCGGAACGTTCTTGGACGTCGACGGTCAGGCGGTCTTGATCGCCCGGGATCGGGTCCTTGGCGACGGGGACACCGTCTTCGACGACTGTCCAGAAGGGTTCCGCGCCGGGACGTATGCACTTGCCTGCGGGGTAGGTAGGGTAGGCAGGTCGATCGATCCTGGCGTTCGAGTTCGGGTTCTGTTCGAAGTCCGGTGAGCGCCGGACGAATATTCGAGGCTTGCGCCCCGGCCGAGCGGGATCGATCTGGATCGGCACGACAGAGGGGTAGGCGAACTCATTGAACAGCAAGGGCTGGGGGATCGGCGTCATCCGACCTTCGATGATCATCAGCCCACCGGGGGCAGATGAATCACCGCAGCCGGATTGATCCAGCCGTACACCACCGGCGCCGTACGGCTGGTTCGGAGCCAAAGCATAGATCCGACCACTCTGTTGATCGATCCCGTACGCGTCAGTCCCTGGCAGCGGTCCGAGGGTCACTCCGGCGCGCCCTACCCATCTTCCCGTTCCGCCGTCGAAGGTCCAGAGTTCGCGACTTGATCCACGAGAGGAGACCGCGTGCAGTCGATCAACTGCCGGGTCCGCCAAAAGGACATCCGCATCCATCGGTCCTGCGGTGGTCTGGGCAACATCGGGGAGTCCCGCGGCGTTCAGTTGGATGCGAACGACCAGGGTCCTCTGACTGCTCAAGCTTCTGCAGAAGGTGAAGATCGCAGTTGAGCGAGTCGAACGGAAGACGGGGACAGGGCTCCTCGTCGGTTGGATGGCCCGACAATCTGCAAGCTTGAAGGGCGCGCCCCAGTCGTCTCTCGTCAAGTCACCTCGGAGGGCCTTCTCCACGTCCCACTGGGTGACGAACATCGAGGAGGAGGACGCGTGCTCGTAGATGACGAGCAACTTCGGCCGTCCGGCAGCGTCATCGAAGGCCGTCAGGCCGCGAACCTTTGTCGCCCGCAACCCTTCAGAGGCTGCAGCTAATGGGTCGGTCGGGGGGTCTATCCGGGCAGATATCGGGTCCTCTCCCCGGTCCATGCGGTCCTCGTCCAAGACCAGAATCTTCAGCGTGAGTTCACCTTGGATTCCCATCGGGAAAAAGACGCGCTTCCTCTTCTGGTCGACGGCAAGGGGGAATCCTGAGATACCGTTGACTCCGATTCGTGCGTCACCGCCAGTCTGAGCAATCGAGGACGTGGCGAATCGCTTCAATCGCAGAGTGTCCAAGTCAAAGGATCGGACTCCTATACGTCGAGGGTCGTCCAGTGTGAAGAGTTGAAAGGCTCGCCGGGAAGCGGGGTTCACCACGAGCGGTGCCCAACCAGCCTCCCAGTGACCTGTCGCAGGGAAGCGATCATCAGGCCAGTCAGCGGGAACCTGGCCAATTGCTCTCACTTCGTCCCCGTCCGGTGCACTGGACACAGCTGGCCCAAGGAGGGTCAGCACCATTACGCTGACGACGAACGAGACGTCGCGCCTGATATGAAATCGTATTGAGAGCATCTAATCCTCAGCTCATCGATCTAGGCTTGGGTCCGAGCTTTCCACCCTGAGTTCAGGGAGAAACGCCAACAAGGGATCGGAGATTGCCGATCCCTTGTTGGTAACGAATACGTGATATCGAGCGCCGTCAGCGCACGCTACTTGGAGCCAGTCAGCGAAACCGCAGCCGCCCCCGCGACGAAGAATTGGTCGGCCCCTGGCCCCTTGGGTCCGCCAGCGTTGGTGTGCTGGAGGCAAGATTCGCCCTTCGTGGCATCCGGTGCCGCCCCGACAATAGCCGCCCAAGTGCCGAGTTGGGCACCCTTGTGTGCCGTTCCCGACGCGGTGATGGTGCCGCCCACCGCCGCCACCCAACCTCCGGAGTCGATTGTGATCGTCTTGGTGCCGACTGAAATCGTCCCGGTGATACCAGAGCCACTGGAGAAACCGCACCACGGCCCCAGGCCCAATAGGGGATCTACGGAGCCCGTCACGTCGATGCTTCCGCCAGTCTGGACGTCGTTCTTTTTCTGAGAAACTAATGCGCCGACGGCCAGCGGGACGTTCGATGTCGCTGTCCGAAGACGGAACGCTGCTGGCGCCTTCTTCCCATTCGGAACGCACTTGAAGAGCAGGGATTCGTGAGGTGAGCACAGCGGGTGTGCAAGCGTCACCTTCGCGGTGAAGACGATGACACCCGTCGTGTCGGCGCGGGCCATAGACGGAGCCATCAACATCGCGACAGCGGAAACGATCGAAACTAGAGCCATTCGAGACTTGCGCATGGAACACACCTCCGTAGAGAGCGGCTAAATCTTGTTCGCTTGGAGGCGTCACGCCGAACGAGCCTGGTGCACCATCACCCCCTCCGAAGCAAGCTATCCCCCGGGCAAGGCGCCTCCCGGTGATAGCAATACGCTGTTTCCGCTTCGTCACGTACTCCCCA
>JBKJXT010000285.1:0-9118 GCA_046716205.1 Actinomycetota bacterium | reverse complement strand
GTCCCAGTTCGGATCGAGGTCTGCAACTCGACCTCGTGAAGTTGGAGTCGCTAGTAATCGCAGATCAGCATGCTGCGGTGAATACGTTCCCGGGCCTTGTACACACCGCCCGTCACGCTCTGAAAGTGGGCAACACATGAAGCCGGTGGCCTAACCCGCAAGGGAGGGAGCCGTCGAGTGTGGGGTTCGCGATTGGAGCGAAGTCGTAAATCAGTTGCGACCCTCACCGGCAACGGTGAGTGAAAAACTCGGCTATATGCTGGAAACCCCGAGTATCTGTTCGGTACTCGTCAGTTGACAAAACTGGCAGTGAAAATTCGACAGTGCGGGCAATCAGCAGGGAAGTCGTGAGCGCATCGACCGGATGCGTCGCCATTGACCCCTCAGAGACTACACGCCGAGCCCCTGCGCAAGATCGCATTGCAGGGTGAAGATATAGTCCACGCCCCATGGCGACATGGGGGTCTACGTGAACAAGGTAGCCGTACCGGAAGGTGCGGCTGGATCACCTCCTTTCTAAGGAGTACTTGATACTCCCAAGAAAATGGTATCCGTTTCTCAGTCCTCGCTATGCAGTTACAGGCACAGTCATCTGTACCTGAAACGGCACCCAATGTGGTGCCGTTTCTGCTTTTCATACGGGATGGCACTCACTGGTGAGCGTAATCCCGTATAAGAAAGGAAACGGCGATAAGCAGAGGGCGCGCGAGCGGCGCGCGGGGTCAGCGGCGCGCGTGCCAGACGCGGTAGCGGGTGTTCTCCGTCACCACGCGGATCTTCCCGAACGCGCCCTCCAGCAGCGATCCGTAATCCAGGAACCGATTGCCCACGAGCCACAGCTCGCCGCCGCGCGCCAAGTGTTGCGGCGCGCCCTCGATCAGGCGCTCTGTCACCGCCGCGGTCGTATGGATACCGGCGTGGAACGGTGGGTTCGTCAGGATCACGTCGTAGGGCTCACCGACGTCGCTGAAGAGGTCTGACGCGAACACGCGCGCCTCCGTGCCGGCCAGCGTCTCGGAGGCGGCGCGTACGGCAACGGCGTCGGCATCGCATGCATCGACCACGCAGCCCTGCGATAAGAGCCAGGCGCCGATCACCCCGTTTCCGCATGCCATGTCCAGCGCGCGAGCGCTCTTGGACACCTTCGCGGTGCCCAGGAGCGCCTCCGTCCCGACATCGAGCCGCCCGTGCGCGAACACCCCGGGATAGGACACGACCTGCGTGTGCCAGTCGCCGACCGCCACGGTGTGCTCGGCGCGCCATGTGGCCGGGTCGAACCGGCTCGCGACCGACGCCTTCGCCTCGACGACGCGGCAGTGGAAGCGATAGTCGAGCACGTCGGGTTCTCCGACCAGTTCCGCGATGTGCCGGCCCGACGACTTGATCCCGCCGTCGTTGTGACCGGCGACCGCGAGGTGCGCGCCCTCTGCCATCACCGATCGCGCCATCGCGAGATACATCCGAAAACGCTCGGTCTCCCTTGGCAGGAGCAAGACCACCGAATCGAAGGGGCCTGCGTCCTCGGCCAGCCACGGACCGAACCGCACGTCGAAGGCGGCGTGCGCCCGTGCGGCCCTGATGTCGTGGGCGAACACGACGACCTCGTTGCCGCGGTCGGCGATCGCGCGTGCGAGATCGTCGCTGCGGAAGCCGGCGAGCAAGACGCGACCGAGCGCCAGCGCGTCTGCGTTCGCTACCGCGATCGCGCTCTCAGGTGAGGGCATCTACTGGAGCGCGTCGAGGAGCTTCTTGGACGCTGCCTTCACTTCTTCGACGGCCTCTTCGAATGCGTCCACGTTACGTTTCGCGGGAGCGCGATAGCCGCTCACCTTGCGAACGTATTGCAGCGCCGCCTCGTACACCTCTTGCTCGCACGCGGCATTCTCGTTACGCAGTTTCTTGATGCTTCGACACATGCTCCGAGGCTAGCACGCGTTCTAGATCCAGAAGATGTCGCGCAGGCGCCGGGCGAGGATCAGGCCGACCGCCAGCGCGAGCGCGAACAACAACCAGCCGGGCGCGACGCCGGTCTCCGGGAGGACCTTGCGGCCGCCGAGCACCTTCGTGCCGGTCCCAGCCGTTCTGGCGGGTGTGTCGACGAGGTTCTCGAAGAGCTGCCAGCCTGTGTATGTGAGCGCGTAGGACTTCAATCCGAAGGGATGATCGTAGGACGTCGTCGGCGTCGGCAGAAGGGCACCGGCGAACCGGATCACTCCCTTCCCCAGCGGGATCTCGCCCAGGGAGGCAGAGCCTCCCGTCTGGCCGACGACGCGACCGCCCGCGACCTTGACCGCACCGTTACCGACCGTCCAGACCGGAGAGTAAGACTCCCCCCCGCCGATCGACGCCGGGATCTTGTACCCAAGCGGAACAGGCTCATAGGTCTGGTGGCGGTGACCGCTGCCCTCTGCGGCGCCGGGGAGGTTGATGTCACGCGCCAGCGGGTCGCTGTAGCTGCTGTCTTCGAAGCTCGGACCAGAGAACTGGATGTTGCCCGCGTACTCCAACCTCTGCGTCGCGTCGAAGAGCTTGCCCGCCAGAGGCGTGAGCGCTCGCATCGCGCCATCGAGCAGGACGAGCCGGCCGCCCTTCTTGACCCAGGCGCGCAGGGCGCCGTAGTACGCGTCGTGTTCCCGCTTCGAGAGGCTGCTGTTCTTCGGCACCTCTTCGTCCCAACCGGGCAACGCATCGCCGATGAGGACCAGGACGTCTCGATCGGTCAGGACCGAGGGGTCCTCGATGATCCGGCGCACAGACAGCCCGGCGAAGCGGTTCTCGCGCGGCAAGTACTCGTTCAAGTCGTCGAAGAACTTCAGCGGGGACACGGAGAACGCTCGCTGCCCGGGATCCTGCCAGGCCTGCTTCGACGTGAAGCTGATCTCGTACGTGAACGCGCCGGGCATGTTGGTGAGCAGGATCCGGTAGTTCCCCGGCTCAGGGTCGTTCACCGCGACGGATGTACCGTTACTCAGGTAGGCCTGGCTCATCGAGAAGTTGCCACCGACGGTTTCCCACCGTGCTTCGTCCTCGTGGTCGTCGGTTCCGAAGCGCTGAATCTCGACGGAGCCGAATAGATCGACGGTCCCATGTGTTGCCACCGATGCGAGGTCGAGCGTCAGGCCCGCGTTGAAGACGCCGTCTTTCGTTCCCTTAACCTCGAACTCTCCGCTCGTACACGTCAGCGGTCCGCACGCGACCACGTTGGTGAAGGGGTCCTGTGCGGGCAGTCTCACCGGTCGCAGCCCGCGTGCGCTCGCCGGCTCGGAGACCGTCGCGTCGTAGGTCACGTAGGCGCCATGGCCCTTGAATGGGAACCGGTACTTCACCGCAGAGGTACGCATGACCGAGTCGATGTGTGACGCGACGAGGCCCTTGTTCCCGGCGACGTGCAGCTGCTCGATCTGCGACGAGAAGCACGACCCAGCGCCGCAGTTCGTCACATGCGAAAAGCTCATCTCGTTGTCGAGTGGGATCGCGTCTAACCCAACCTCATCGTCGCTCAAGAACCCGCCGAAGTCGCCCGTCGTCGTGTAGCCGATCGTGTCCCAGACGGTTCCCCATTGCTGGGGGTACATCTGTCCGATCGGCCCGAGTGGCCCCGGCACCGAGCGCCGGGTTTCTCCGTACTGCACGATCAACGGCGACCAGCTCAACCGCTGGGCGGCGTCATGCTGGGCGCGCTGCACGGCGTGGCGGATCCGCTGATCCTTCGCGTAGTCGTGCTGGCCTGCGGCGAGCATCGAGTAGGTGAGCGCGGGCGCGGCGCCCTGGCCGTGCAGGTCGCCGCCGCCGGCCCAATGACGAGTGATGGACCGAAGCACCGTTTCGAAGGCCCGGGTCTCCGGCTCGCTGCTGGGGGTGTATGGACGGAACGTGTATCCCACGGTCGGCCAGTCGCGGTTGGGGTCCGCGCCGTTGCCGTTGTACCGCTGGTAGTGGCCGACGCCGCCGGGCGAGCCGACGTCTCCGCGATGCCACCCATCGGGGTTCACGTACGCGAAGTAGATCTCTGCCTTGCGCAGCATCTCGCCCATCGTCGGGCTCGTGGCATCCCAGGGCAGGATGCGCGGTGGGAACCCCCCGGCGCCCTCGATGTAGGCCCCGCGCTTCACCTGTGTCTGCTGCGAGCAGATCGCATCCGCGCGCGCCGCCTCCAGCGAACCGAGGTTTTCGCAACGGGCGTAGGTCACGTAGTCCTCGAGGGCGCGGGTTCCACCCTCCACCCCGGCGCGCTCGATGCCGTGCAGCGAAAGCGTGAATACGAACCGTTGTTTGCCTTCGGCCGGGACGGTCTCGTCGGTCACGCGAGCGAGGATCAGAGGCAAGCGCTGTCGTTGTCCCGCGACCCACATGCCTGCCGATCGCGCGTCGCTGTCCCGCAGCATCTCCTCGAGCGTCCGGATCTCGAGCCAGCGGTCGTAGCGTGACTCCAGGAACCGGAGGCCGTCCCACATCTCCGAGGTTCCCTCGAGGCCGGTGCCGAACTGGATGAACCCGCCGGAGGTTACGTTCCCCTCGGCATCGGGATCGGTGTCGAAGCCGGCCTCAGGATCGGGGAACGCGCGGCCGCATCGGAGGTACCCGGCGTCGGTCGAGCACCCCGTGATCGATGATGCGCTCGCGGGCGCAGGCGCGCCGAGGACGGCGAACATGAGGGCGAGTGCTGCGGCGGCGGCAGCTGATCTGCGTAGCATCTAGCACCTGTTTTCGACGGGATCGAGGGCCAATCCTGCTCGGAGCATCGCGGAAACTGGTCCGGTACACTCCCGGGCCATGCTTGAGAACGAGTTCGCAACCGTAAAGCCTTCGGAGGTCATCGCCGGGGTGTATTTCGTGCATCCTAAGGCGATCGAGGACGAACGCGGCCGTTTCGCGGAGATATTTCGGGGCGAATGGGTACCGGAGTCGCGCCACATGGTGCAGGTGAACCGCTCGATGTCCAAAGCGGGCGTCCTTCGCGGCATGCATTACCACCTCTTCCAGGCCGACTACTGGTTCGTCACCGACGGCCACGCCTTCGTCGCGCTGTACGACTTCCGCGCCACATCCAAGACTGCGGAGAAGGCGCAAACCTTCGAGATCAAGGCCTCGGATCCGGTCGGAGTGTACATCCCGCCCGGCGTCGCCCATGGCTTTTATGCCGTCGAAGACACGACACTGCTCTACATGGTCGATCAAACCTTCGACGGCACCGACGAGCTAGGGGTCTATTACGACGATCCCGCGCTCGAGATCACGTGGCCGTTCGGCCAGGAGCCGCTCTTGAGCGAGCGCGACAAGACGTGTCCGATGCTTGCCGAGGTGACGGAGGAGAATCTTCCGCTGTAGGCGCGCGACCCATCCTAGGATGGTGTCCCGATGAGTTCATTCCTGGAGGCGCTGGCTGAGCGCGTTCTGATCTTCGACGGCGCGATGGGGACGCAGACCCACGCCGCCGCGCTCTCGCTCGACGACTACTGGGGTGAGGAGAACAACACCGACGTGTTGTGCTTGTCGCGTCCCGAGGTGATCACCGAGATCCACGCCCGCTACCTCCAGGCGGGTGCCGACTGCATCGAGACCAACACCTTCGGGGCGAACAAGATCGTCCAGGGTGAGTACGGCCACGCCGATCGCGTTTTCGACATGAACGTCGCCGGTGCGCGCCTGGCGCGCGAGGCCGCCTCGTCGTTCACCGACCGGCCGCGCTGGGTCGTGGGCTCGATCGGGCCGGGAACGGCGCTGCCGACGCTTGGACAAACAAGCTGGGACACCCTCGAGGACTCCTACGCAGCGCAAGCGCGGGGATTGCTCGAGGGCGGCGTCGATGCGCTGCTGATCGAAACCGCGTTCGACCTCCTTCAGGTCAAGACCGCGATCTCGGCCTGCGTCGAGGCGTTCAAAGCCGGCGGACGCTGCGTGCCGCTGATGGTGCAGGTGACGATCCAGCCCGAAGGGACGATGCTGCTCGGGTCCGAGATCGGCGCTGCCGTCGCTGCCTTGCACGCCTATCCGGTCGTGGACTCGATCGGCATCAACTGCGCGACCGGGCCGCTCGAGATGATCGAGCATGTTCGGCACCTCTGCCAGAACTCCCCGAAGTTCGTCAGCGTGCAGCCCAACGCCGGGTTACCGCAGATGGTCGATGGGCTGGCTCACTACGACCTGAGCCCCCAGGAACTCGTTCGCCACCATGAGGTCTTCGTGAAGGAGTTCGGTGTCAATGCCGTCGGTGGATGCTGTGGCACGACGCCTGAGTTCATCGCTTTGCTTGCCGAGCGCCTACGCGATCATCCGCGCGTCGCGCGAGATGTGATCGCCGAACCCGCCGGCGCTTCGTTGTACGTGCCGCAACCCTTCAAGCAGGAGACGTCCTTCTTCGTCATCGGCGAGCGCTGTAACGCGCAGGGATCGCGCCGGTTCAAGGCGCTGATCGACGCCGAGGATTGGGACCAGACCGTCCAGGTGGCACGCGATCAGGTGCGCGAAGGCGCGCACGCGCTCGACGTCAGCGTCGACTTCGTGGGCCGCGACGGCGTCGCGGACATGCGCCAGGTCATCGAGCGGTTCCGGACCCAGGTGACCCTCCCGCTGGTGATCGACTCCACGGAGCCGGAGGTGATCGAGGAAGCGCTGAAGATGCTCGGTGGCAGGCCGATCATCAACTCCGTCAACCTCGAGGAGGGGCGCGGGCCGGACACACGGCTGGAGCGCAACCTGCGCAGTGCGGTCAAGTACGGCGCGGCCGTCGTCGCGATCGCGATCGACGAGCGAGGTCAGGCGAACACCGCGCGATGGAAGCTCGAGGCGTCGAGTGCGATCTACGACGTCTGCATCGAGTTCGGCCTGCAGCCCCAAGACATCATCTTCGACTGCGTCGTGCTTCCGGTGTCCACCGGACAGGAAGAGACGCGGCGCGCCGGGCTCGAGACGCTGGAGGGCGTCGAAGCCGTCAAGAAGAAGTTCCCGCAGTCATTCACGACGCTCGGTGTCTCCAACGTCTCTTTCGGGCTGAAGCCGTCGGCGCGCCAGGTGCTCAACTCCGTGTTCCTGCACGAGGCGATCGAGCGCGGCCTGGACATGGCGATCGTGTCGCCGGCGCAGATCCTGCCCTTGTCACGGATCGACGACCGGGCGCGCGAGGTGGCACTGGACGTGCTGTACGACCGGCGGAAGCCCGGCTACGACCCGCTCGGTGAGTTCATCTCGCTGTTCGAGGGCGTCGAGTCGCAGTCGGCCGCGCGCCATGAAGGACTCGCCGCGCTCCCGCTGGAGGAGCGCTTGCGCAGGCGCATCATCGACGGTGACCGCGACGGTCTCGCGGGCGATCTCGATGAAGCTCTTCAGCAGTACGAGGCGTTGCAGATCCTCAACGACTTCCTGCTTGAGGGTATGAGGGTGGTCGGCGAGCTGTTCGCCAGCGGAGAGATGCAGCTACCCTTCGTGCTGCAGTCCGCCGAGACGATGAAGGTCGCCGTCGCGCACATCGAGCCTTACATGCCCAAGGTCGAAGGGCGCGGGAAGGGCACGATCGTGCTTGCGACGGTGAGGGGCGACGTCCACGACATCGGCAAGAACCTCGTCGACATCATCCTCAGCAACAACGGCTACACCGTGCACAACCTCGGCATCAAGCAACCGATCTCCTCGATCATCGACGCGGTCGACCGTCATGCCGCCGATGCGATCGGGCTCAGCGGGTTGCTGGTGAAGTCGACCGTCGTGATGCGCGAGGACCTCGAGGAGCTCAACCGCCGCGAGCTGCACGAGGTGCCGGTGATCCTGGGTGGCGCGGCGCTCACGCGCTCTTATGTGGAATCGGATCTGCGCAAGATCTACAACGGGAAGGTCTTCTACGGCCGTGACGCGTTCGAAGGTCTGTCGACGATGGACTCGCTGATGGCCGAGAAGCGGGGCGAAACGGTGATCGAAGCGGCGCCGAAAGAGAAGCGTGTCCGCGCGGCGACGCGCGTGATCGAGCCCGACGAGCCGGTCGCTCGGTCCGACGTGGCGGCGGACACCCCGGTCCCGACCCCGCCGTTCTTCGGCAGCCGCGTGGTGAAAGGCATCCCGATCGCAGACGTGGCCACATATCTGAACAAGGTGGCGCTGTTCCGTGGGCAGTGGGAGATGAAGCGCAAGCGCGAGCAATCGCCGGAGGACTACCAGGCCTACCTGGCCGAGCGCGCCGAGCCCGTGCTGCGCGAGCTGCTCTCGCGTTGCATGACCGAACAGATCCTGCAACCCGCGGTCGTCTACGGGTACTTCCGGTGCCGCTCGGAGGGCAACGATCTGGTCGTGTCACGCGACGACGGCGAAGACATCCGCTTCACCTTCCCGCGCCAGCAGCGCGACCGTCACTTGTGTATCTCCGATTTCTTCCACTCCGACGTCGACGACGTCGTCGCGTTCCACCTCGTCACGATGGGGCGTACCGTCAGCGAGCGCGCCCACGAGCTCTTCGCCGCGGACCGATACCAGGACTACTTCTATCTGCACGGTCTCGGTGTGGAGATGGCCGAAGCGCTGGCCGAGTACTGGCACAAGCGCATCCGTGAGGAGCTCGGCATCGCCGGTGAGGACGACCCTGCGCCCGAAGGCTTGTTCGGTCAGGGGTACCGCGGCTCCCGCTATTCCTTCGGTTACCCAGCCTGTCCCGACCTTGAGGACCAGCGGCACATCGTCACCCTGCTCGATCCATCGCGTATCGGCGTCGAGCTGTCGGAAGAGTTCCAGCTCGATCCCGAGCAATCGACCAGCGCGATCATCGTGCACCACCCGGAAGCTCGCTACTTCAGCGTCGGACGTACCTAAGAAGCCGTCGGCGTGGGTGAGGCAGAGGCTGAACGGTCGATCTCTTCGATCGTCGCCTTCGTGATGCGGATGGGGTCCACTGGGTATCTGCCCTTGCGAGGCGCGGTGATGATCTTGTCGAGGACGGCCAGGCTGGAGGGGTCGGGCACGAACCCGAAGAAGGTGAACTTGGGAGTGGTGTTGGGCGTTCCTATCGCGTCGTAGTCGCGAACGACGATGAAGAACTGGCTCCCGTTCGAGGACGGATCGCCGGTGTTCGCCATCGCGACCGTGCCGCGAACGTACCGGGTGATCGGCGACGGCGTCTCGCCTCGGTAGGTGTAGC
>JBKJXT010000284.1:0-2677 GCA_046716205.1 Actinomycetota bacterium | reverse complement strand
GTCGATAAGGCTCTGGTAGGCGGCCGCTTCCGCAGGATCGCCGAAGATCTGCAGCGAGATAGCGTCCTCGGCGTTGGACGACGTGCACCCCGCGAGGGTGACCCCCAGCGTGCAGGCGAGCGCGACGATCCTGTTCATGTCCAGCCGGTTCCTTTCCTCGGCACGATGAGCCGGAGTGCGATCGCGAACGTTAGTAGCACGGGACCGGCCACGACGACCGAGCCCGCCAGCATGACCGGCCAGTTCGAGCGGTCGAGCTGCTGCAGCGACCGCAACACCATCGGCGCGGTGAACCGCTCCTGGGTGCTCAGGTACAGCAGTGGGTCGATGAAGTTCCCCCAGAACAGCGCGAACGCCAGCAGCGCGACCGCGACGGTCGTTGCCTTGACCAGCGGCATCGCGATCCGTCGCCACACCATCCACTCGCGAGCGCCTTCGATCCGCGCAGCATCGATCAGATCCTGCGGCACGCGGCGGAAGGCGAGGAGATACAACACCACGAGGACGGGGCTGCCACCGAGCAACGCCGGTGCGATGAGCGGGACGTAGGAGTCCGTCACGCCCAGGGAGTTGAAGATCGCGAACCTGGGGATCCACAGCGCGCTGGCGGGGATCATCATCACGACCAGCAGGCCGACGATCAGGGCGCGCCGCCGGCGGGGCTCGAGCTGCGAGATGCCGTATCCGGCCCACGAGGCGGTGAGCACCGTGAGTGGAACCGCGATCGCAGCCACCAGCAGCGAGTTGAGGATCGAGCGCGTCAACGGCACGATCGAGAACGCGGTGCGGTAGGCGTCGAGCGAGGCCGACGGCGGGATCAGCTCAACGCCTCGAGGGGGAGCCAGGCCGAGACCTCGGAACGAGCCGGAGATCATCGCGAGGACGGGAAGCACGAACGCGAGGCCGACGGTCGTCACGCCCAGAGCCCATGCCACACGTGCGCGCCGCGGGTTCACGCGCGCACCCCTGCCCGACCGGTCGCTTGCTTCACGATCGCCAGAGGATATCGCCGGTGGAGCCCTCGCCCGCGGCAGGGTCAGAGGACCGCCGCGTCGAAGCAGCACCTCATGAGGCGACTGGCGGTGTTCTCGATGTGCGCGGCCCTGTGGGGCGGCGTCGCGACGGCGGCCATCCCCGCGGTTCCGATCCCCAACGAGCCCGGACAGGGTGAAGCCCCATCGTTCACCGGCGCGCCGTGGACGCCACAGCCTGTCGCCTCCTTCGATGTCCCGCGCCACCCGTTCATGGCGCCCAACGGCCGAAGCAACATGCACAACGACGCCTACATGACCGATGCCTATCCGGGCGCCGGTCCGACCGGGCGCGCGCCCATCGTGGAATCGACCTGGCTCGGGCTCGAGGAGTGCGCGTCGATCTCCTTCGACACTCGGGGTCGCATCGTCGGGCTCTGTGGAACCGCCGACGGCGCGCGCCTGCGGATGCTCGACCCCGCGACGCTGGAGACGCTCGCGGTGCTTGCCTTGCCGCCTCGGTCGGTGCGACCCGGCACCACGCCGCTGAACGACTTCTGCGCTGCCGGCTACTTCTACCTCGACCACCTCGATCGCGCGGTGCTGTCGACGAACACGAACCAGGTGTGGGTGCTGTCGCAGACCGACCTGCCTACGTTCGCGCTCGATCGCGCCTACGACCTCAACGCACACGTCCCGCCGCCGGACTGTCTGGCCTCGGTGCTCCCGGACTGGAGCGGGCGGCTGTGGTTCCTGAGCAAGGGCGGGATCGTGGGCACGATCGATCCGGTCTCGGGCGCGATCTCGAGCATCGCGACGGGGGAGTCGGTTGCCAATTCGTTCGCGATCGACGAGACCGGCGGCGTGTACATCGTGACCGACCGTGCCTTGTATCGGTTCGACGCGGACCAGCGCGGGGCGCCGTCGGTGAGTTGGCGCGTCACCTACGACCGTGGGTCGCGCGTCAAGCCGGGGATGCTGTCGCAGGGGTCGGGCACCTCACCGACGCTGATCGGCACCGACTACGTCGCGATCGCCGACAACGCCGACCCGCGCATGCACGTCGAGGTCTACCACCGCGCGCGCGCGCCGGTGACCGAGCGCCTGGTGTGTCGCGAGGCGGTTTTCGCTGCGGGCGCGTCCACCACCGAGAACTCGCTGATCGCCGTCGGTAACGCCTTGATCGTCGAGAACAACTATGGCTACGTGAACCCGACTTCGACATCCCGAGGCGCGACCACTGCGCCGGGCCTCGCCCGTGTCGACTTCGATCCAGCGACCGGCGTGTGCTCGACCGCCTGGACGAGTACCGAGGTCGCGCCGACGAGCGTCGCGAAGGCATCCCTCGCGACCGGGCTCGTCTACGCGTACGGCAAGCCGGCAAGCGAGCACGGCACCGATGCCTGGTACCTGACCGCCCTCGACATCCGCACCGGCGCGACCGCCTTCCGCGTGATGACGGGCAAGGGATACCTCTACAACAACCACTACGCGCCCATATCGCTCGGCCCCGACGGCTCCGCCTATGCCGGCGCACTCGGCGGTCTGATCAGGATCTCCGACGGGGCCGACTAGCCGGTCCAGGCGGTGTCGCCGGAGTACCATGGCTTTCCGATGCGCGTACTTGATGGAGAGGACGTTCACTACCTCGAATACGAGGGCGCGCCCGGCGGCCCCACTTTCGTCCTCGTCCATGCATTGGAAGG
>JBKJXT010000283.1:0-9441 GCA_046716205.1 Actinomycetota bacterium | reverse complement strand
TTCCCCCCCCCGGCGCGATTGCGGTTGCACCCCAACCGCGCGCCCGCTACCGGGTCAGTCAAGAAGCAGCGCGAATCGAAATAGAACGAGAGCCGATCTGCTGTGGGAGTTCCCGCGATGACGTAGGGCACGTTGCCGCCGTACAACGGATCGAGCGAGGTTGCAGCCTTCTGGGGATTCCATAGCCCCTGGCTGATGTTGTGGAGATCCGCGGATCCGTCGAAGGTCGTCGCGGTGAGTCGCTCGAACGCATCGCCAGCTGCGGCCGCGTCCACCTTGCCCTTCAGGTAGCGATCGAACCAAGCAGTCGTGTAGTACATGATTACCGACTCGGCGTACCTGTTGCCCGACAGCGCACTGCCGACCCAGTCGAGATGCAGGGCCGCGCGCACGGGGATCTGCATCGAATCGATTCCGGCTGCGCTGACTCGGATGTAGTCGTTGCCCTTGTTCCCCGGCCCATCTGGATCGGGTGCAGTGGTGTAGCGCTCCGGCTGGCAGACGGGGACGGCCTGACAGTTGTAGTCGGCGAAGAAGAACAATGCCGGAGTAGTGATCGGGAGATTCGCCGGCATCTGTGAGGACTGCGCGCGGTCCCACGACACGATCGCAGCGACATCAGGATCGTTCTGCAGGTTGTTCGCAGTGACTCCTCCGGCGGAGTGCCCGGCCACGCCTATCCGTGTCGCGTCCACGTCGCTGCGCGCCTTCAGCCATGCGATGGCGCTCCGGGCTTGCGACACGCTCGGGCCCGATGTGCCCCCGTCGAAAGCGATCACTGCGTATCCGGCCTCTGCCAGCGGCTGGGAGGACCACCAGTGCAGCTCCTTGCGGCTGATCCCGCCGTGAAGCACAACCACGGCTGGGTAGGGCGGCTCGAAAGTCTCGAGTCCCTGCGGCATGCTGGTGCACGTGCCGGCCGCGCACGGAAGGTAAAGCTCGCCGCTCATGCCCGAGACCGTCACCGGCTCGTATCGGTAGCGGATGCCGTCGTGGAGCTCCGGCGTCCTGTAGGCGTCGCCCGTCCGCCGACCCGACTCCGTCGGGAAAGGCAGCGCCCGGTTCGGATGGCCCTTGTCCAGGTGTCTTTGCTCGGAGCAGAGCATGTTCTGCCGGTCGCGCTCGTCCCACGCGGGAGTCCCGGGCGAAGCCGCAGGTGCGGGGCCCTCGCAGTCGATCAGGGCCGGGTCCACCGGATCGGCGTTCGCGCTCCCGATGACCAGGAGCGCAACGAGGGGCAACGCCAGCAAGCGTGATCGAGCCATATCTCCTCCAGGCCGCGTGTGGACGTCAAGCGTTCGCCCAAGCGTTCGCCGGGCGCCCTTCCATTCCCTTTGCGCCCACACGGCTGATCCCTGCTCCTCGCCCGCCAAGGACCGCGGTGCGTGCAGGATTCGGGATGGACGGCGTGCGTCGTGGTCGACGATCGGCGGTGCGTCGTAGGACTGCTCCGCGAGAAGGAGCTTGCCGCCGACGGCTCGCTGCGCGCGGAAGTGGCGATGCGAGCGGGTCCGAGCACGGTCCGGCCACGCATTTCGGAGGCCGAGCTGGCGCGCAGGATGAACGACCGCCAACCATCGGCCGTGCCGATCACCATCGGACGGCAGACTGGTCGGGTTGTTACTGCGCGAGGACGCGGAGAGGTCGGCCCATGAGCACCACTGAAACGCATGCAGCCCGCTGCTGCGAGTGCGACGAGCACATCGAGTGCTGCGTGTTCTGCGAAGAGGAAGGATGCAGCCTTCTCGTCTGCTACACGTGCCTCATCGTCGCGATGGGTGAGTCGGTGCCTCAGCCGCACGAGCACGGCGGCTGAATTCGCGTCCTAGGGGTCGCGTGGGCAGAGATTCGACTACTCGATCGATATTGAGAGCACACGCGCGTCCACAAACGATGCGACCTCGCCGTTTTCGGCTCCCGACGCGGTATCCAACATCACACGCGCATGCGCTCCAGCGCTCAAGGTGAATGTGGTGCCGGAGGGGATCGGCGCGCCCGTCGGGGATTGTGCCCGCACCGACAGTTCATACTGCTCGTCGGTGACGAAGTTGTTCAACGGGTCTCTGCTCGACACGACTGCGAGGTTGGTGGACCCATAGCAATGGTTCGGTCTGACGCCGCAGTCGCTTGACGCCACGGCATGCAGATGGACCCTCGACAGTCCCGTGTAACCAGAGTGCACTCGCCCTACCGTGTTTGTGAGGATTCCTGAATGAGTGGCAGCAGCCGATGTCACGTAGATCTTTACCGAGAAGGTGACGTAGGGCCCCGTAGAAGTAGTCACGAATCGCTGACGCACTTCTGTCGTGCCTTCGCCGGCGCCGTACCCGAAACCATTTCCATCTCTTGGAGCGACGATGTCCAAGTCAAGATCAAGCGTACCGAGGGCCGAGTCCGCCGCCGCTAGACAACGCCGAATGGTAGATGACCCGTAGTCCGCGCAATTTGATTCGGAGTAGGTCTGTTCGTATGGAGGCGTTACGCCGTTACCTGCGGCTGGAACAGACGCAAGAACCGCCGCCGCAACGGAGAGGACTGCTAAGCGATTCATCAAACCGTTGGGCGCTCGGCGACGATAGCTTCTAACTTCAGCATGTCGCCGAGTCCGAGTGTCCGATGGGTCAGGTTTCCGGGCCAGCTACAAAACATCGTAAGATACTTGTGAATTTCGTTCTGGTGACCAGAGCACGAGTTCGACGGATGAGCGAGCCCTATTACGTGTCCCACTTCATGGGTGACTGTGTCCCAGAGATCATACGTCGCCGGGTGGCCCACCGTTCCGAAAGCTAAATCGGCGTTGATAAGGATGTCCCACTCGACCACCTTGTCAAGACCAGCAGCACTCTCCTCGACGGCCCAAAATGTATACGCTAGCTCGTTGGCATTTGGCCACGGGTAGAACGTGACCGAGTTGACGCCATCCATGCGTTTGAAGTCTAAGAGGCTCGGAAACGGATCTGGCGTAGTTCCGCCCCGTCGAAACTCGAAGGTCGACGAATCGGGGCGAAGACAATCATTGAACTGATTGTTAATCGAGGAAAAGGCACGGCCGATGTCCGCAATGACTTCCGCAGGGTCTAGCGTCGCAGGCGCATGCTGCAGGTTTGTGTGGTAAGTCTCTCTCTGCCCAGTCGGGTCGAGTGGCACAGTGAACCCGAGGCTTCGCCCTGCAGTGTCCACGCACCCTGCGGTTCCAACGGTCACGGGCTCGGCTGGCAGGGCCTCCGAGGCGTGGCTATAGAATCGGATGCGCGGTGCGTTCCCGGATGAAGGTGCGTCTCCGCGTGACGGTGCTATGCCAGCAAGCAGAACCATCATAGACACAGTGGCGATTGAAGCTCGACGCCGCATCGTCAACCCCCCCGTCTCGGACTCAGCAGACGCACCTCGTCCTATATCTTCCTCATCTTCGGCATGAAGTGACGAGTTCCTGCAAGAACCAAGGGCGTCTTGGGGCGACTTATCGGGCCGGTTGTATGTCTTTATCTCGATCTTGCTACTTCTTGGTTCCGAGCATGCTTAGGTACGTCCAGTCTGCTGTCAGCGTCCGGGTCGCTGCGGCGGCTCATCCGACGCGCATGGCTCTTGAAACCGGTGAACCGGCGAGAGTCGGTGTGGGGAGTCGAGCCCTCGCCCTCCGTCTGATCGCCACCCCGCCGGCGCGCCGGCCGCCACGCCGCGATCGCCCCAGAGAGCAAGAAGATGGGGGCCCCTGTCGGGACCCCCATCTGGTCGAAGCCTGTTTGCTAGGTGACTTGGAACGCCCCGCGCATCGAGGGGTGGATCCGACAGAAGAACGTGTAGGTACCGGCTTCAGTCGGAACCTTGAAGTCCCATCTGGTCGTCCCCGCCGTCGAACACCCGAGCCCGACGCACAAGATCGTCGAGTCGAAGTCCACGGGCGTGTCACCGCTCGCCGGATACGGATACGAGGCGCTCGTCGGTCCCGTGCACGGTGCCGGACACGACGTGATCGTGTGCCAGATCATCCCTGCCGTATCGGGGTTGTAGAACGTCAGCGTCGTTCCCGGCGCGACCTGTGCGATGCCGAGCGCCGACGCGTATGCCATGTCGAGCTGGCCGTAGTTGAAGGCCTGCATCGTGATCGTCGTGCTCGCCAACGGGATGCCCGGGTTCACCGGCGGGTTGATGGCCGGGCAGCTGTTGTTGGTCGTGCAGTCCTTGTGGTTCTGCCGCGACGGCATGCTGCCGTGCGTCACGTTGCCGCGCAGACACAACACGGTCTTGCCTTCGTCCGGCTGCCCTGCGGGGATCGTGCCGGGCGTGCAACCGACGTCGATCGCGGCCGGCAATCCCGGCGGCCGTGGCGCAAGCATCGGACCCTCCGCCCAACCCGCGTCGAAGATAACGTCGGAGTCGAAGGGATCGATCGCGTCGGCCTCGTACCCGGGCGACAACCACGACATCGCGATGGCCATCTGGTCGTATGCAGAGCCGATCTCGGTGTCGTACACACCGTTCAGGATCAGCCTGTCGCCGGGCTGGATGAGGATCTTCCATGCATTCTTCTCGCGACCGTTGCCCGCCGGGCTTCCCAGCTGCCCGGTCATCGAAAGGTCCCAGGAGTTCGGCGGCGCGCCACCGAGCGGCGGAGACTTGTGATCCGGCCCGCCCCAGTACACGGCGTCGGAGATCAAGATGGGAGCGATCTTGCCGTCGCGCAACACCGAGATCTCATCGCGGACACCGCCCGGATGGAGGTGGCCGCCCATGTTGACCAGCACGGCGCACTTCTTGGGCTTACCGGCGGCATCGAGACCGAGCTCCGGACAGTCGCCGAAGGCATTCGGGTTCGTCGCCCTGCCGATGATCTTGGAGGTGGGTATCCCCTGCTGCAGGGACTTGGTTTGAGACGAGTCGAAGCTGGCGCAGTTCTCGCGCGGGAAGGTACACACGAGCTTGCCGTCTCCGGAGTTGTTCCGGATCGGAGGGGCCTGCAGCGTCGACCCCTCGGGCCCGGTTAATCCCCAGAACGCGCCGGTGTCGGCGTGTCCGTGCCCGCGCTGGGCGTTGAAGATGGGGTTGAGCGAGGAGTAGGACTTCGTGCTGGCAGGGGTGCCGTCCCACGTCATCTGGGGGCCGCCGGATCCGGCATCCATCCAGACCGACTTCAGGTCACGCATGCCGGTCCGGGTGCTGCCGTCGGCATCCTGCCACTTCAGCGTGGCGGCGTCGGGCTTTGCGATGTAGTCGATGTCGTAGGTGATGTAGACGGCCTCGTTGACGGCCGTGGCGTTGTGGATCATGTACAGCATCGCCCACGCGCTCTGTCCGGCCATCGTCCAGCCATACCCCTTGGGGAACTGAAGGATGGTCTGCTCTTCGCCGGTCGCGAAGAAAGGTCCGGTCGCGGCCGAGGGGCCATTGACGCCGCCGATCCACGTGCCGTGGTGCAAGTGCAAGTCTTCGACCGGCGGGACCGTGCCGTCGGCGGACTGCAGGCCGGGCTTCCACCGCAGCGTGTATCCGTCGTACATCGGGTGCTCGAAGGTCGTGACGTGGATGAGGGAGTCGTTCATGCCGGGTCTGCACACGAGCGGACCCATCGTGAACTTCAAGCGCCGGCAGGCCTTGTACCAGTCGGGGTCGGCCTTGATGGTGTTGGCGATGTGGTCGTAGGAGCTCTCGGGGTCGCACTTGCCTTCCTGATAGACCTCGGGCGGCAGTTTGCCGGCGAGCGCGCCCGCGAAGTCAAGCTCGTAGGTCGGGATGCAGTTCACGCCGGCCTTGTCCTTGTAGCGGGCGTCGGGGTTCGGGTCGTTGGGGCTGGCGCTCTCGTTCCCCGGGATCTTCGAAGCATCCAGGACGTGCGCGATCGGGGTACACCGCTCATCCGCCGGCGCGCCCGTAGGGACGACGAACACGGCGAGTAGCGTGAGGACGATGAAACGTTTGTGCAGCATGCCTGCTCCCTCTCTGGAGGCCTGGATCGCCGACGTAGGAATCCGACCGGTCGGTAGCCTCCTTGTTTCGACGTGTTGTGTCAAACATCCTGTTTGTCGGCGCGAGCAAAATTCCGGTTTTCCGAAAGAGGGCCGCCCGCTTTAGGGGATCCTGAGAACGCCCTCAGTGACCGTTGTGCGACGAGCGAACGCTGAGCGCCCTCCGGACCCCTCAAGGGATGAAGGACACGGGCGCGCCTGCGACGAAGCCTGACCTATGACCCTCCGTCGCCGGATCTCCGTGCTGCTCGCCCTCGGAATCCTCGTCGCGTCGTTCGCCGCGCCCGGCGCGCGCGCGGACGCCGATCCCGCGTTCGCGCAGCGCAGCGTCTCGACGCGTGGCGCGCTCGAGCCCCCGCTGGCGTACACGAAGTCGGGCGCGATGTTCTACGCGAGCTGGGTCTACGACGACGAGTCGAGTCAGAGCACGAAGCTGTTCAGGAGCGTCGACGACGGGATCACCTGGCGCGATGTCACGCCGCCGCTCAACCCGATCGGCGGCGATCCCAACCTCTACGTCGACCAGATCACCGGCCGCCTCTTCTACATGCTGTATTTCGGCAGCTGCGCGCACCTCTCGTGGACCGATGACGATGGCGAGACCTGGGGATACCCGCTCGAGCTCGCGATCTGCGAGCCGGGCGGAGTCACCGACTATCCGAAGCTGTGGACCTCTCGTCCGGTGGACGCAGCCACGACGCCTGCCGGCGCGCCGTTCTACGTCCACCTCTGTTACAACGCGCTCTATCGCCTCGCCTGTCAACGCAGCATCGACGGCGGCTTGACGTTCGCGCCCGCGCCGAACCCCGACCCCGATGCCGCGGTGAAGTACTGGACCGAGACCTGCTGGAGCTTCCACACGGGATGGGCGGTGTCCTCACCGACCACTGGCGTCATCTACATGGCGCGCCCCTACTGCAGCGACATCGACATCGCGATCAGCCGTGACAACGGACTGACGTGGACCCGCTCCCGCATCGCGCACTTCGACGATTGGGCGAGCTCCGCGTTCGGAGAAGACGTCCGTCTCGCGATCGACGACGCCGACAACCTCTACGCGTTGTGGATCTCGCATTCGCCCTACATCGGTGACGGGAGGCGCCCGATGCTGTCGGTCAGTCGCGACGACGGCGCGACGTGGACCGAACCTGCCGACGTCGGCGCCGACGGCATCACCGCCGCGAAGCTCCCGAGCATCGTTGCCGGCGCAGCGGGACGGATCGCGATCCTGTACGTCGGCTCGACGGTTAATGGTGGCTGGAGCGCGCCCGCCGAGGTGATGAAGGATGCAACGTGGAACGCCTACGTTGGATTCTCGCTCGACGCGCTTGCACCGTCCCCGACGGTGCAGACGGTCATGGCGAACGCTGCGGACGATCCGCTGCGACGCGGAACGTGCGATAGCCGCTGCTCGCCAGACCCCGACGCATGCATCTACAGCTGCGAGATCGGCAGCGCGCGGGCGGGGATGTTCGACTATCTGCAGCTGGCGATGAACCCGCGCACCGGGAGAGTCGCCGCATCGATCGTCGACCTGTGTCCCGATGGGTGCACCGACGGCGGCTGGGGCTCTCAGGCCGCCGTCGTGGCCCAGACCCAAGGCCCATCACTGCTGGCGGATTAACCCGCCCGCCGCAACAATCTCTTCGAGGTCACCGACCCTCGATCCTCGTGATCATCCCGTCTTCGGAGCGAACGACGCGCACGATGTCGCCGATCGCGATCCCCTCGGCGATGCGCGCGCTCGGCAACACGGGCGCGCAACGGAAGTGTACGCTCCACCACCTCCGCGCGGCCGGGTTAGTCTGCGATCGATGACACCCCGTCGCAGGCGCGCGCTGTTGTTACTCAGCGTCGCGATGCTGGCCGGCATCGCATCGGCGCCGTACTTGTACGAGCGCGGCTACGTGCGCCTTAACTACCCGCGCCGCGCCTCCTACCCGGTGCGCGGGGTCGACGTCTCGTCGCATCAGGGCACGATCGACTGGTCACTGCTGACACGGACGACCAGCATCGACTTCGCCTTCATCAAGTCGTCGGAGGGTGCGCGCCTCAAGGACCGTCGTTTCTCCGAGAACTGGGCCGCGTCGAAGGGAAAAGTGGCGCGCGGCGCCTACCACTTCTTCACGTTCTGCAGCCCCGGTCGCGCGCAGGGTGAAAACCTCATGTCTACCGTCACCACGCCGGGCGAGCTTCCCGCTGCCGTCGACATCGAGTTCGCGGGCAACTGCGTCTCGTGGACCTCGATCGACGCCATCCGAGCCGAGCTGCGCGCCTTCCTCGAAACGATCGCACCGCGGTGGCGCGAACCGATCCTCTACGTCACCAAGGAGTCGCACGAGCGCCTCATCCGCGGTCACTTCGACGAGTATCCGCTGTGGGTTCGCGAGGTCGTGCGCCATCCATCGCGCACGGCGTACCCGAGGATGGTGTTCTGGCAGTACGCAGGCAACGGGCGCGCGCAGGGGGTCGACGGTCTGGTAGATCTCAACGCATTCATCGGCACGCGAGAGCGCTACAGCCTCTTCCTGAGCCGAACATCTACGTAAGCCATTTCAGGTTGCTTCGGCGCGCAGCGGGCCAAGTGGCAAGAAGAGATGAAACGTGCCATCTGTAGCCTGGCAGCGTTGCTGGTCGTAGCGGCGCTGGTTCCAGCGTACGGTGAGCACAACAGCGATCTGCTCTTGCTGATGGCAGCGGGCTTAGGGCGCTACACCCGGCGCGCAAAGCCGTTCGCCGACCCGCAGGAGTCGCCGCTCGCACGTCGAATCCCTCGGCGTGCGCCTCATCTGATCGATCCCGTGCCCGTCACGGTGATCGAAGGCGCCGACGCTATCCCTCAGGAGGTAGGCATGAGGCGCATCGTCGCATCGATCTGTTCGGTTGCATTGCTGGCCGCCGGCGCGGCGCGCGCCGAGGAGCCGCGCGCGTTCGGCGACACACGGGTATTCACTCCGATCGGTCCGCCCGGGATGCCCGAGGGGATCGCGGTGCGCGACGGCATCGTGTACGTCGGGACCCACACCTCCGCGCGCGGCAACGGTGGCACGCCGCCGTCGAGGATCTTCAAGTACAGGCTCTCCGACCGTGCGCGTGTCGGGCAGATCGAGATCGCCGGTCAGAACACAGCCGCGACCCACGGCGTGCTCGCGATGGAGTTCGGTCCCGACGGAGCGCTCTACGTCGTGGACCGCAACCCGCCGCGCATCATCCGTATCGACGTGGCCACCGAAACACAGACCACGTGGGCGACGTTGCCCGACCTCGCCCCGTGCGCGCCGGGTGCGACGGAGCCCTGCGCTCCCGGCGTGTTCGCCGCCGAGCCGGCGTTCCCCGACTACCTCACGTTCGCGCTCGACGGGTCGATGTTCGTGACCGAGCTGCAGGCCTCGACGATCTTCCGCGTGCCGCCCGCCGGCGGTGAGGCGGCGATCTGGTACCAGGACGCGCGCTTCGATTCCATCTTCGGATTGAACGG
>JBKJXT010000282.1:0-8731 GCA_046716205.1 Actinomycetota bacterium | reverse complement strand
CCCTGCAGCAGCGCGATGACCTGGCCGCGCACCTTGTTGAGGTCCGCACCGAGCTTCACGAGCACCTGCGCCGCGCCACCTTCACCTTCGCGGATCAGACCGAGCAAGATGTGCTCGGTGCCGATGTAGTTGTGTCCGAGCTGGAGCGCCTCACGCAGGGAGAGCTCGAGGACCTTCTTGGCCCGCGGGGTGAACGGGATATGTCCCGTCGGCGGAGTTTGGCCCTGACCGATGATCTCCTCCACCTGCTGGCGGACGGACTCGAGCACGATGCCGAGGGACTCGAGGGCCTTCGCCGCCACTCCCTCGCCCTCATGGATGAGCCCGAGCAGGATGTGCTCGGTTCCGATGTAGTTGTGGTTGAGCATCCGCGCTTCTTCTTGCGCAAGGACAACGACACGTCGCGCGCGGTCTGTGAATCGCTCGAACACCGCTGAACCTCTCTCTCAGTAGCGGCTTCCGTATCCGGATTATAGCCGCGTGGATCGGTGTACTCCCTAGTTCGATCTACCCGTTTCGTTACAACGCATGACGCATCTACTACCTTCCCGGTTCCACAGACGCCGAAAGCCGCCCGCGGCGGCTCCCTCGGGGTCCGATGGTACGCCGCCGTCGACGATCCCTCTCTCAGTTACTTCGGAGCCGAAGGCGTAACGGTACAGGGCGAGACTGGAAAAACTCTCAGTTCTGCTACCGCTGAGCAGCGGAGTTACAAGAGTACTCACCCCGGTGGTCGCATCAGCGGGAACAGGATCACCTCGCGCAGGCTCGTCGCGTCGGCCAAGATCCTGATGAATCGGTCAACGCCGAACCCCATCCCGCCGGTCGGCGGCATGCCGTACTCCAAGGCCCGTAGGAAATCTTCATCCAGGGTCATCGCTTCCTCGTCGCCGGCGGCGCGCTGGCGCATCTGGGCCTCGAACCGCTCCCGCTGATCGATGGGGTCGTTCAGCTCGCTGTAAGCGGGTCCGACCTCCATCCCGCAGATGACCAGATCGAAGTGCTCGGTGAAGCGAGGGTCGTCACGGTGCGGACGCGCCAGCGGCGAGGTTTCGCGCGGGAAGTCCATCACGAACGTCGGCTCGAAGAGGTTCGCCTCCACGTGCTTCTCGTAGATCTCGACGACGACTTTGCCGGTGCCCCAGGACGGGTCGCACGGCACGTCGTGCGCCTCGGCGATCTCACGCGCCTTCTCGGGCGTCATGTCCAGATCCAGCGGCTCGCCGATCGCGTCGGAGGCGAGGTCGATCAGGCGCGCACGGCGGAACGGCGCCCCGAGCGGGAGCGCGCGCCCCTGGTAGGTGTGATCGGTCGTGCCGAGCACCCGCTCGGCCACGTTGCCGATCAAGCCCTCCATGAGATCCATCATCGTGAAGTAGTCGCCGAACGCTTCATACGCCTCGAGCATCGTGAACTCGGGGTTGTGCTGCGGCGAGACGCCTTCGTTCCGGAAGTTCTTGTTGATCTCGAACACCTTCTCGAGTCCGCCGACGACCAGACGCTTGAGGTACAGCTCCGGCGCCACACGCAGGTACAGATCCAGATCGAGCGCGTTCATGTGCGTGACGAAGGGCTTCGCGATCGCGCCGCCCGGCTGGACCTGCATCATCGGCGTCTCGACCTCGAGGAACCCTTGCGCCACCATGTACTCGCGCATCGCGTGCACGGCCTGCGAGCGCATCAGTGCGACGCGGCGCACGTCTTCGTTCATCAACAGGTCGACGTAGCGCATCCGGTACCGAAGCTCGACGTCGGTGAGCCCATGCCACTTGTCCGGCAGCGGACGGATGTCTTTCGCGAGCAGCGCGATCTCGCCGGCGCGCACGCTCAGCTCGCCGCGCTTTGTCTTGATGACTTCGCCGTGAACGCCGATCCAGTCGCCGAGGTCGAGATCCACGAACGCGGCGAGACCGTCCGCGCCGAGCTTGTCGAGCGAGCAGAAGAGCTGGATCTCGCCCGAGCCGTCGCGCAGGGTGCCGAAGGCGAGCTTGCCCGAGGATCGCTTGAGCATGAGCCTGCCGGCGATCGCGACCTGCTCGCCCGTTTCGGCTCCGGCGTCGAGCTCGCCGAAGCGCGCGTGGAGCTCGGCGGCGGTCGCCGTGCGGTCGAACCGCACCGGATAGGGATCGACGCCGCGCGCGCGCAGACGCTCGATCTTGTCGAGGCGCAGCTGCTCGAGGTCGTCGAACCGGCTCATGGCGTGCAAGCCTACCGAGCGTCTACTCCTCGCGTGCGGTGTTCCGTTCGTAGACGATGTGCAGCCCCTCCAGCGTGAGCCAGGGCTCGTGATGATCGATCGCCTTGGTCAAGGGCATCATGACCGGCGCGAGGCCCCCGGTGGCGACGGTCGGCGCGTGCGTCTGGAGCTCGTCGCGCATCCGCTCGACGATCCCGTCCACCTGCCCTGCGAACCCATAGAGGACCCCGGCCTGGATCGCCTCGACCGTCGTCTTGCCGATGACGCTGCGGGGCTCGATGAACTCGATGTTGCGCAGCTGTGCCGCGTTGGCCACCAGTGCGTTGGTCGAGATCTGCACCCCGGGCGCGATCGCGCCGCCGAGGTACTCGCCCTTGCTGCTGACGGCGTCGAACGTCGTCGCCGTACCGAAGTCGATGACGATGCACGGCCCGCCGTACTTGGCATGCGCAGCGATGGAGTTCACGACGCGATCGGCCCCGACCTCTCGCGGGGTGTCGGTCGCGATCGGCATCCCGCTGCGTGTGCCGGGGCCGACGATGACCGGCTCGAAGTGGAAGTAGCGCTCGGTCATATCGCGCAGCGGCTCGGTGACGCGGGGTACGACGCTCGAGATGACGACGCCGGTGACGCTGCGGTCGAACGAAAGCTCCACCTGATCGAGAAGACCCTTGAACATCAGCGCCCACTCGTCCGAGGTGCGGTCTGACAGCGTCGAGAGGCGCCAGTGTCCGATGATCTCGCCGCGGCGGAGCATCCCGATGACGGTCTGGGTGTTGCCGACGTCGACGGCGAGCAGCATCTACAGAACCTCCACTTCCAGCGAAAGGTCCACGGCGGGTGCTGAATGGGTGAGCGCACCGACGCTGATCGAATCCACGCCGGTCGCGGCGATGGCGGCGATCGTGTCGAGCGTCACGCCGCCGCTCGCCTCGGTGCGAGCGCGACCGCGGGCAAGCTCCACCGCGGAGCGCAGCGTCGCGAGATCCATGTTGTCGAGCAGCAGCTCGTCGGCGCCGGCGTCGAGCGCGGCGCGCACCTGATCCAGGGTGTCGCACTCGACCTCGATGTGCGCGCCCGCGTTGGCGTGCTGGGCCGCCTTGACCGCCTGCTCCAGGGACCCAGCGGCGATGATGTGGTTGTCCTTGATCAACACCGCCGCGGCGAGGTCAGCGCGGTGGTTGGTTCCTCCGCCGGCGCGAACGGCGGCCTTCTCGAGGGAGCGCAGCCCGGGCGTGGTCTTGCGTGTGTCGCGCAGCTCGACGCCCGGCGCGCGGCGGACGAACTCGCGCGTCAGCGTCGCGATGCCGGAGAGATGCTGGACGAAGTTCAGCGCGGTCCTCTCGACCGACAGGATCCGTCGCAGGTCGCCGCGAACGCGAGCAACGACCGATCCCTGTTCGATCCGTTCGCCACCATCGGCCGACGCGCACAACATCACGTCCAAGTCCTCGAAGCATGCGGCGAACACGTCGAGTCCGGCGACGATCGCGTCCTGCTTGGCGATCAGCGTCGCGCGTCCTCGCGCGCCCTCGGGCACGATCGAGAGCGTGGTGACGTCGTCGTTCGCGCGGTCCTCCGCGAGCGCTCGCTCGATCAGGGACCGTAGGTCCGTGTTCACAGCACCGTCTGTCCGTGCGCTTCCGCGCCGATCGAGATGATCTTGTTCGCGTCGTCGACGAACACGACCGTCGGATTGTGCTCGCGTGCTTCGGCATCGCTCATCTGCGCGTAGGAGATGATGATGACCTTGTCACCCTCGGACACCAGCAGCGCTGCGGCCCCGTTCAGGCAAACGACACCCGACCCCGGCTCGCCTTCGATCACGTAGGTTTCCAGGCGCGCGCCGTTGGAGATGTCGGCGACCTGGACCTTCTCGTTCGGCAATAGATCCGCGGCCTTCATCAGGTCGCTGTCGATCGTGATGGATCCCACGTAATCCACGTTCGCCTCGGTGACCGTCGCTCGGTGGATCTTCGACTTCATCATGATGCGGAACATCTAGTCTCGGCTCCCTTCGATCGATGCGCCGTCAAGCGTCACCGTCTGGTTGTCGATCAATCGCGCCTTGCCCACCCACGCCGCGACGGCCAGTAACGCCGGCCGGTCGAGGGTGGAGAGATCCTCGAGTGTTTCGGTGTCGACGCACGCTGCGTAGTCGAGCCGGACGAGCGGCTCGGAGGATATCCGCGCGGCCAACCGTGAAGCCAGCGCGCGCCCGTCGCGCTCGCCGTCTCCGATCGAGGCGGCGGTCTCATCGAGCGCAACCTTGAGCACGAGAGCCGCTTCGCGTTCCTCCGGCTGCAGGTAGACGTTACGGCTCGACATCGCGAGGCCGTCGGACTCGCGCACCGTAGGGCAGCCCAGCACCCGGACCGGGATGTCCAGCGCGTGCGCCAGCTGCTTGAGAACGACGAGCTGCTGAGCGTCCTTCTCGCCGAAGTACGCGTTGCAGGGCCCGATGATGTTGAAGAGCTTCGCAACGACGGTGGCGACGCCGTTGAAGTGCCCCGGGCGCGACGCGCCGCACAACTTCGTCCCGATCGGTCCGACGTCGATCGTCGGCATCATGCGTTCGCCGTACATCTCCTCGACGGTCGGCGCGAACACGATATCGACGCGCTCCCGATCGCACAGCTCGAGGTCCCGGTCGAGATCGCGCGGATAGGCCGCCAGGTCTTCGCTCGCACCGAACTGCAGCGGGTTGACGAAGATCGAAACCGCGACGATGTCGTTCCAGGTCGCGCGCGCCATCAGGGACGCGTGACCCTCGTGGAGGTAGCCCATCGTCGGAACGAAGCCGACCTTGTGCCCAGCTTCGCGTTCCTTGTCGAGCGCCTGCCGGGTTTCGGCGATCGTCGTGAGCACCCTCGTCATCGCTGCGTCGCCTCCTCGAGCGCCTCGCGCACGCGTTGCGCTCCTGCTGCATCGAGACGCCCGCTTGCGAGGGATCGTTCGATCGCGCGCCGAGCGTTCGCGACGTAGACCTCACGAAGGTGCTCGGGCAGCGCTTCCAGGTGCGCGCGCACGGTTCCCGCGTCGCCGCGGACCACCGGGCCGGTGAGTGCGTGATCGGGGCCGTGCGTCTCGATGTTGTCCAAGGTTCTGCGGAGCAACGGGATGAGGTACTCGTGCCCGCCCAGCAGGTCGGCCGAATCGCCGGCCAGGGTCACCATGTAGTTGGCCGCCATGACGAGCGCCGCGTGGTAGGCGACGCGCTCCCGGTCGGTGATGAACCGCGCGACACCGCCGAGGTCGCGTACGAACGACTCGCACCATGCCCGCAACTCTTCGTCGCACGTTACGCCGAACAGCACGCCGTCGAGCGGCTGCGTCGCAGGGATCGACGCGGCAGGATGCACGGCGGCGATCAGCGGCCCGCAGTCGGCCAGCGGGGGGAGTCCTTGCAGTCCGCAGGTGTGCATCACCACGGTGCCTGGGTGCGCCAGGCGCGCGACGACCGCGGCGGTCTCCGCCAGCGCGTCATCGGGCACCGCGATCACCACGACGTTGGCGTTCGCGATCGCGCCGGGGTCATCGGCGCGCCCGATGCGGGCCAGGATGCGGTGGCCGGCGCGCTCGAGCGCAGCCGCGAACGAGGAGCCGACGCGCCCGGGCCCGACGATGACAACGTCGAAAGGCGCGCGCGGCGGCAAGGGGTAGGAGGAGGGATGCTCGGCCGAAAAGGGCCGCGGTTCGATGCTCAGCGTTATCTCCTTCCGTTCCGGTCCCTGGTGGGTACCGTTCGGTTGCACCCAGTATAACGGCCGGCGCGCGCCGAACGAACCTGCAAAAACCGGCAATCCGCGCCGGCCCGGCGCGCCCGCCACGAGCGCTATCACGGAAAGAGCTTTTCATACGGGATTAGACCCACCGGTGAGCCCTATCCCGTATGAAAAGCCTGGCGCGCGCGGTGAGGCGCGCGGGAGTCGGTGCGCGCGGGGGGTCGGCGCTAACCCCGGCGCGCGCCTAGGAGGGGGGAAGGCTCAACAGCTCGATGATCGCGCGCAGAGTCGTGCGCTCGGTGCCACCTTCCTTGGGCTGAACCTCGGTGTTCGTTATCTGCTGGACCCGCAGGAACAGTCCGTACTTGGGCGAGAACCACTGCACCGTCTTGGTATCCGAGATGCTCTTCCCGTCCGGGGTCGTCACCGTTGAAGACGACACGCTCTCGACGACGAAGCATTCGACCTCTTCGGCGCCGACCGTGAGGATGTCCGAGCGCGTGACCGTCACGGTCTCGTGTCCGGTGAGGCGATAGCCGCGCGAGGCCGCCGGCTCGCGACATTCGCGCACGCCGAGCCGCCAGCTCTGCCCGACGCGGATCGGAAACTTGATCGCCAGCCGCGGCGGATCGAACGTGCACGGGCCGTCACTGGTGGTATCCCGCACCCGGTACAAGCCGTCGGGAGACCAGCGGTTGGAACGCTGGGACGCAGACTTCCCCGCCCCCACCTTGACGACCTGGAGATAGGACGCACCTTGCTTGTCCGCGCGCTGGAAGGTGTAGGTCGTGACCGAGTCCTGCTGCGGGGCCGTCTCCTGCGAGCTGCTCATCGTCGAGACCTGGGTTCGGTACTCGTAGGTCCCGGGCGCGGGCGGCAGGATGCGACGCGTCCCGCTCGTGCTACTTCCGGGGCGCCCCTTCGTGCCCGATCCCGGCGACGGCGTCACGCTGGAGTCCGGGCGGGCGCCGGGGATGATGGGTCCGTCGGGCCGGGTGGTCAACGCGACCACGTTGGCGACGAGCACCGCAGCGATCACGCCGCTGAGCATCGCGGTCCGGTGCGCCTTCATGGAACGTGGGGACGCACGGTCTGTCCGGCGGACAGGTGCCCAACGAGATCACGCGCGGGCCCGACACCCGGGATGTCCGCACCCGGGTCGAGTTCCAGGAGAGGCAATAGGACGAAGGCGCGCTCGTGCATCCTGGGGTGCGGAACGATCAGGGTGTCGTCGCTCACGATCGCGTCACCGTACAGCAGAAGGTCTATGTCGATCGTCCGTGGCCCCCACCGTTCCTCGCGACCGCGAGCCCGACCCAGCGCGACCTCGACCGCCGAGCAACGTTCCCACAGTGCGTGCGGCGACAGCGCCGTATCGATGTTGATCACCATGTTGAGGAACCACGGCTGGCCGCCGGGGCCGCCGACCGGTTCGGTCTCCACGATCGAGGAGCGAGCCGTAACGCGGATGTCGCCCCAGTCGAGCGCCTCGATCGCCGACATCAACAGCGCGCGACGGTCTCCGAGGTTCGAGCCGAGGCCGAGCGTCGCTCTGGACAAAGGCTCAGCGGCCCCGGTCGACGTCTTCGCGCGAGCGCGTGATCTCCACCGCGACCTCGTCCACCTCTTCGCTGAGCGGCGCGGTCGGCTTGACGATGCGCACCCACACGTCTTCGACGAAGACCCGCTCCAGGATCATGCGCCCGATGCGATCGGCGAGCGTCTCCACCAGCTGGTACTCCTCGGAGGAGACGATCTTGGAGATCTCGCGCACGACCTCCTCGTAGTCGAGCGTGGCGGTGATGTCGTCGGTCGTCGATGCGGCGCGCGTGTCCAGGCGCGCGGCGATGCTCACGACCAAGGGCTGCTCTTCGCGGCGCTCCTCCGGCGTGACGCCGAGGTGTCCGCGGAGCTTGAGCCCTCGGACCTCGATCAGGTCCGAGCCTTCCATGTTCATGCCTCCATCGATGGAAACCCGCTCCACCTTACCCAGCCCGGCACGCTCCGGCATGGAGTACGGCAGCCATCCTGTCTAGCCGTTTCAGGCGCGTACAACCGCGTCGGTCATCGCGGCGACCTTCCGCATCGCGGCGACGTCGTGGACCCGGAGGATCGTCGCCCCGTTGAGGATCGCGATCGCGGACGTGGCCGCCGTTCCCTCCAGGCGCGCCTCCACCGGTGCGTCGAGCGTCGCCCCGATGAACGATTTCCGGCTCGTCCCCACCAGCACGGGATAGCCGAGCGAGGTGAGCTCACGCAGCCGCCGCAGCAACGTCAGGTTGTGCTCGCGGGTCTTGCCGAAGCCGAAGCCGGGATCGATCACGATCAACTCCCGCCGCACGCCCGCCGCGACGGCCTCGTCGGCCC
Source organism: Actinomycetota bacterium (assembly GCA_046716205.1). Lineage (GTDB taxonomy): Bacteria > Actinomycetota > AC-67 > AC-67 > AC-67 > JBKJXT01. The sequence continues at coordinate 442 of JBKJXT010000282.1, read as the reverse complement.
GCCGGCGCAGGAAGTCCGCCACCTCTGCCACCACGTCGCCGTAGCTCGGCTCGCGCTGCATCGTGCGCGGCTCGCCGAGCATGTGCATCAGCACAAGCGGGCGTTCGCGCTCCGCCGCGAGGCGCAGCATCTGCGGGTCGAAGCGGCCGGCGGAAACATCGTTGAGGATCTGCGCGCCCGCGTCCAGTGCCGCGCGCCCGACCGACGCCTTCATGGTGTCGATCGACAGAGGGACGTCGGTCTTGGAAGCGAGTGCCTCGATCACCGGGACGACGCGACGGATCTCCTCGACCTCATCGACGGTCTCCGCGCCCGGCCGCGTCGACTCCCCTCCGATGTCGAGGATGTCTGCGCCCTCGGACACCAGCTGCAGACCGTGCTCGATCGCAGCGTCGGCATCGAGGTAGCGCCCGCCGTCGCTGAACGAGTCGGGCGTCACGTT
>JBKJXT010000281.1:0-2752 GCA_046716205.1 Actinomycetota bacterium | reverse complement strand
GTCATGGACGAAGATGTCGCTCTCATCGTTCGTGTCGCCCGCGACGAGGTTATCGCTTGCCGATGTGAACACCACGAAACTACCGTCGGCGCTGATCGCCGGTTCGATGCTCCAGCCGTTCCCCTGTCTGCCGTCGCTTGATACCGACGCTCGCTCCGAGTGTCCGCTAACCCGGTCGAAGACGAAGATGTCTTCCCAGCTATTCGTGTCGCCGGCCACGATGCTTTCGGCATCAGAAACGTATGAAACGAAGCGACCATCGGCAGACATGCTCGGAGCATACGCCCAGCCATAGGTCTGCTTTCCACCAGGGCCGACAGAGACGCGTTCGGTCACGCCGGTGCGCATGTCGTGGACGAAGATGTCGGGCAGACCGTTGGTATCGCCCGGAACCAGGTCGGCCGATTGGGACATGAACGCGACCGCGCTCCCGTCGTCGGCGACCACCGGCCACCAGCTCCCCTGCTTCTCGACCGGACTGCCGTGCCCCTGCTGGCCGTCAGAACTTACGGAGACACGTCGGGTGGAAACGGCGCCGACCTCGTCATAGATGCCGTCGCCGTCGGCGTCGCGGTCATGCACGAAGACATCGGAACCCATACCGAAGCTACCCCGGTCTATGACCCGCTCACAGGTCTCAGCGACGGAATCCGGGCAGTATCGATAGCCAGGGAGCACGGGCTCGGGCGGACCGTTGGTATCGCCCTCGACCAGATTGGTGGCGATGGAGGCGAAGGCGACGAACCGTCCGTTGGCTGAGATCGAGCCTTGGTCGCTTGCTTGATTTGCGGGCAGTCCCATGGAGGAGACCGAGACACGTGTCGTCCACGCCACCGGAAGGGCCGGGTCGGCCGGAGCCGCCAGGCTCGTGGCGGTCAGGCCGAAAGCGGCGAGCAGGATTGGAGTCCTTGCTCGCCGTACCTTCGAGCGGCGTCTGCGCATCGAGCCCATGCAGCCAGGTTTCGCCGTCTGGCCCGCTCCTACCTTCTAGCAGGTCAGGTTGGTGCCGTTGGTCGGATGGAGCTGGTTGGGATAGTCGCTATTCTCGGGTCTGACCTCGCCGACGTAGCCGAAGCACAGGTAGGCGGAGACTGGGCTGAACTGCCGTTTGTTTCCCCGGGCCCAGTCGGTCCCGTCCGGCGTGACGGCCCAGCGGATGCTGGGTCCCGTCACGCGGAGCACGTCACCAGGCCGGTACCCCATGGCCGTTCCTGCCTGCAGGCCGTTGATCTCGTCGGCTACCTCGATGACCGTGTTCAAGCCCCAGCTCGCCACGATGGTCGGGGCTTTCATCCAGCGCTTCTTCCCGTCCTGCAGCATCCACGCCTCCGAGGCGACGAGGCCGGCCGTTGTTCGTCTGAGGACTGTTCCGTTGGGATGCTTAGTGCAGTCGATCCAATCCGAGTTGGGCGCTGGCGCGGTGGCGTGACGACTCGACTCGAAGATAGATACGGAACGAACGGTTCCCGTCTCGTAGTTGAGGCACGCGAGGAACGTTGGTAGCAGCCGGTACTTCCATCCGTTGAGCCACCTGCTGCGCTGCGCTGCGCCCGATTCGCGATCGTTGCTAGTCACGAACGTGCCGAGTGCGGGTGGCGGATTGAGTTGATCATCGGTTCCAGGCACAGGCGCGATCAGGGTGCCAGGTCGGAAGCCAATGTATACGGGTCGGCCGGCGCTATCTTCCCATAAGGGGTAGTTGTCGAGTTCAGCCTTGGGAACCTTGACGACCTCGCCCACCTCGATGCCCCACGAGCTGAGCGCCGCGACCGTCGCTGGCCGTTTCTTCTGGTTGTCGATGAAGTAGACCTGCGGCTGGTTGTCTCTGCGATCCTTGATCCAGGTGCCATTGGGGTAGTCGATCGCGGCCGCGCGCTCCAGCGCGTCGTTCGCATTGAGCCGTTCCAGGCTGCCCACCAGCGTCTTGGTGATGGCTGCGACTGCGTGATGGTTGTTGACGCCGCGGTCGAGCAGGAGCGCGGCCGTGCCGGCGACGATCGGCGTCGAGAACGACGCGCCGTCGGCGTCCTCGTAGGTCTCGGTGACCTGGCTCCCGTTCCATCCACGCCTGGTTGACCGGATGTCCTTGCCGGGCGCGTAGAGATCGACCCAGTCGCCGTGGCTCGAGAAAGAGGTCCGCGATCCGGATTGGTTGTGCGCGCCCACGGCGAGCACGTTGTCATAGGCCGCGGGATAGCGAGGATCGTCCGCGTCGGGGTACGCGCCGCGGTTTCCCGCGGACGCCACCAGAATCACGCCGTTGTTCCACGCATGGTTGACCGCGTCCTGGTCCTGGAAGTAAGGACCTACGCTGCTGCTGAAGCTCATGTTGACGACGTCATCGCCGTTGGCGACAACATCGGTCAGGACATCGCCTAGCGTGTAGAAGCCAGTTCCGAGGGTCGGACGGCAGTCGAAGAAACCCGAGTTGGGGTCGATGTCCCAGCTGAACACGCGATACGGCCGCACCTTGGTTCGCCAGCCGACGCCGGAGATTCCCTTGTTGTTGTTCGTGTCGGCCGACGCGATGCCGGCCACGAAGGTTCCGTGCGAGAAGCCCTGGACGCAGTCCTCGTTGTCGGAAGTGTTCCCGGCTTCGTAAGACTCTCCGGGGAGTCGGTTCGTGACGATGTCTGCATGCGGGCCGATACCGCTGTCGACGACCGCGATGACGATCGACGTGCTGCCGATCGACTTGTCCCAGGCTGCCTTCGCGTCGATGTCGATGTCGGTGGACTGTTCCAGGCTCCAC
>JBKJXT010000280.1:0-2815 GCA_046716205.1 Actinomycetota bacterium | reverse complement strand
GACCGAGCCAGGTCTCCGACGGGACCTCCGAGAGCATGTGCTCGACGAACCCCACCTGCGACGGTGAGGGCCTGCTGCCGAAGCCCATCAAGCGCGTGCCGAGGTAGACCATGTCCGACATCCGGGCGCGCACACGATCGACGTGCTCGTGACGTCCGGCCAGCGCGCGCATCGCGGCGTCCTCCAGGCCCATGATCGCGGCCTGCAAGCGATGCGCGAACCCGGGGAGCAAGCCCCCCATGACGTCGGCACTCGTCGTGTCTGCGAGCACGAGCCCGCGCACGCGCGTCCCGATCGCCTCGGGGTACATCTCGCAGAACTTCAACGTCGCCATGCCACCCATCGAGTGGCCGACCACCACGACGGGCTCGTCCGGGCTCGTGTCGCGCAGCACGGCGTCGAGATCCTGTGCGAGGGCCTCCAGGCTGAGCTCGCCGTCGGGCGGACGGCCGCTGCGACCGTGCCCGCGCTGGTCGTAGAGCACCATGCGGATCTCACCGGGGAAGTCCTTCATCTGGTGATGCCAATTCGTGAGGTTGAGGCTGAACCCGTGCACGAAGACGACCGTGGGGCCGGAGCCGATCTCTTCGACGTTCAGCAGCGTTCCGTCGTGCGACGCTACGGGCCCGATCGAGCGCCCGTGCATCGTGCCGTAAGCCTCGTCGGCGAAAGGATCGGGACGGTTGCGGTCGCGCCGGATGAGGGCGCGCTCGGCGGCGACCGCGCCGGTGATGGCCGCGCCGACGCCCAGCGTGATCGCGCCTGCGATCAGTCCTCGCTTCTTCCTGCTCTTCTCAGCCATGGTAGATCCTCGGGACGCGCGAGCCGATCCGGGTGACGACTTCGTAGTTGATCGTGTTGAGCGCTGACGCTATCTCATCGGCGGTGATGCGTTCGGAACCTTGCGCGCCCAGCAGGACCACTTCGTCCCCTATCTCACAGCTGTCCGTTCCCATGTCCGCCATGAATGAGTCCATGCAGACCGTGCCGACCGCGGGGTACCGGCGGCCGTTGATGAGGACGCTCGCGTTCGAGCTGAGACCCCGCGGCCACCCGTCCGCGTACCCGAGCGGGATCGACACGATCGTTCCGTCGCGCTCGAGGCGGTAGCGGTGCCCGTAGCTAACCGCGTCGCCGGCGCGCACCTTCTTGACCATCGCGGCTCGCGCCGACAGCGACATCGCCGGCTCGAGCTCGATGACGCCGTCGCACTCCGGTCCCGGCGACAACCCGTACATCGCGATGCCGAGCCGGACCATGTCGAGGTGAGCGTCGGGACGCATGATCGACGCAGCGGAGTTCGCCGCGTGTCGGATCCGCGGCAGGATGCCGAGCGCGGCGAGGCGGTCGAGCGCATCGCCGAACCGCGAGAGCTGCGCGTCGATGACCGGGTTGCGCGGCTGGTCCGCGAAGGCGAAGTGGGTGAAGCATCCCTCGACATCGAGGCGCGACTCTTTGGAGAGCGCGGTCGCGAGCTCGTCGAGGAGGTCCAGTGGCGCGCCGAGGCGGTTAAGCCCCGTGTCGATCTTCAGGTGCACCGCGACGGTGCGCCCGGCGCGATCGGCTGCCTCGCCGATGGCGCGGAGCCCCTGCTCGGTGAACACCACGGGCGTCAGGTTGTTCGCCAGCGCCTCATCAGCGCGATCGGATGGCGCTTCGTGCAGGAGCAGGATCGGCGCGTCGATGCCCGCGGCGCGCAGTCGCATCCCCTCGTCGACCAGGATCACGCCGAGCGCACGCGCGCCGGCGTCGAGCGCGGCGCGGGCGACCTCGACGTCGCCGTGGCCGTAGGCGTTTGCTTTGACGACGGCCATGAGCTGCGTGCCCGACGTGAGCAGGTGGCGCACGTGTGAGACGTTGCGCCGGATCGCGCCGAGGTCGATCTCCGCCCACGCGGGCCGGCCGGGGTTAGAGCTCACCGGTCATCACGGCGTGCATCGTAGGGCCGAGCTCGTCGATGAGGGCGGACGCGTTGGCCGGATGCGGCCACAGGCGCGCCCCCAGGCGGTCTGCGGCCGCGCCGTGCAGCCACGCCGCGACGGCAAGGAGTTTGGCTCTATGCATGTTCCAATAGAATGCCGCGGGAGTTGGACCGGAATGCCCGGCGAGTTTGGCGGCGGTCTTCGCGCCCTCCTGCACGAACAAGGCAGCAACCACCCCCGTCAGGACGTCTCCGGTTCCGCCCTGCGCGAGCGCCGGACCGCCCGTGGTGTTGATCCAGGCCGAGCCCCCACCCGCGCAGATCGTTCCCGGTCCCTTGAGCAGAACCGCAGCGACCGCCTCGGCCGCGCGCGCTGCCACGGCCATGCGATCCGCGGCGATCTCTTCCTTTGGGATGCCAAGAAGGCGGCTGAGCTCCCCCGCGTGGGGAGTCACCGTGACACCCCACGGGTTGTTCAACCGATCCAGCGCCCCCGCGAACGCGTTTATGCCATCCGCGTCCACCACGACGGGACACGATGGCATCGGTACGAAGCGCTGGACGAACTCCTTCGTCGCTGGATGCGTGGAGAGCCCGGGACCGATCGCGACCGCGTCGAACTCCTTTAGGCGGGGCGCGAGGAGATCCAACGCCTTGCTGTCGATCGCGCCTTCGGCCGAGGCGGGCACCGGGATCGTGGTGATCTCCGGCACGCGCTCGACCACGATCCGGCACACCTCCTCCGGCGCGCACAACACGGTCAACCCGGCGCCGGCGTGCACCGCGGCGGCGGTCGTCAGCGCGGCCGCGCCGGGCATCGCATGCGACCCGGCGACGACGAGCACGGTTCCGGCGTCGCGCTTGTGGGAGTCGTGCGACCGCGTGGGCAACAAC
>JBKJXT010000279.1:0-10117 GCA_046716205.1 Actinomycetota bacterium | reverse complement strand
GGTTGGATCATCGCCGGTTCCGCGCTCCGGCCGGTGGAGCAGATGCGCCGAGAAGCGTCGGCTATCTCGGCGTCCGGTTTGGACAAACGGATCGGCGAGCCGCTCGCGAACGACGAGCTGCGCCGCCTCGCCGAAACGCTGAACGCGATGCTCGCACGGTTGGGAGCGTCGGTCCAGAGCGAGCGCCGGTTCCTCGACAACGCGAGTCACGAACTGCGGACGCCGCTCACGGTGCTCAAGTCGGAGCTCGACGTCGCACTGGCGCGGCCGCGCGGAGAAGCGGACCTGGCCGCCGCGCTGCGGAGCGCATCGGAGGAGACCGACCGGCTGGCCCGGATGGCCGAAGACCTGCTCGTGTTGTCTCGCATGGACGGAGGACGGGTCCCCGTTCATCGGGAGGAAGTCGGCTTGCGCGCGCTGATCGGATCGTCGGTACAGATGTTCGGCGCGCGCGCGGCTGCGACCGGTGTGCGGATCGAGGTCGATGCTCCCGAGACGAACGCGATGCTCGACGAAGCCAGGGTGCGGCAAGCCGTGGACAACATGATCGACAACGCCCTCCGAGTATCGACGGCGAACGGCGTCGTGCGGGTCCGCGCGCGCACCGACGACGGCAGCGTCGTCATCTCGGTCGAAGACCAGGGTCCGGGTTTCGCTCCGGGGTTCGAGCGGGAAGCGTTCGAGCCATTCCGGCGCGGCATCGGTCCTTCAGCGCGCGAGGGCGGGTCGGGGCTCGGTCTCGCCATCGTGAAAGCCAACGCGGAGTGCCATGGAGGGGATGTCGCCGCCGAGAACCTCGTGACGGGAGGCGCGCGTGTTTCGGTCGTCCTGAAGTCGAAGGATTGATACGCGAACTATGACGAGCGCGTTCGGTCCTCCCACGCGCGCCGGGCCATCGTCCGGTTCGGCCAGCGCTAGACACCCGACGCCCGGGCGTCTGCGATCACGCCTCGCTGTCCGTGTCGAGGCCGACGAGGCCCCGGCAGGTCGGAACGAGCTTCTTCAGTTCGGTCTTCGGCAGGAACGCGTCGATCGCCAGCGCCCGGGCGCGCCTCGCCGTGCGGCGTGGTCCGTTCGGTCAACGCGCCTCCCCTACCGCCGGAGCGCTAGCGCGTTACAGGTCTGGGATGGTTCGCGGTAACAGTTCGAACGTCCAGCCGCCGTCGACCTCGAGGATCTTGCCCGTCACCCACGACGACGCGTCGGACACCAGATACAGCGCTGCCGTCGCGACGTCGTCGGGTGTTCCGTTGCGCCGCAGCAGCGTCCGCTGCAGCATCGTCTCCCGGATCGGCGTGCCCTGCTCCTCCATGTAGCCGAGGTACCAGTTGAGCGCCCACGTCTCGACGGCGCCGGGTAGGACGGCGTTCACGCGGATCCTCGGCGCGAGATCGGATGCCATCAGCTTGGTCGCGTGCGCGATGGCAGCCTTGGCGGTGCCGTAGGCGATGTAGCCGCGGGAGGTGTGCGCGCCCGCCATCGAACCGATGTTGAGAACCGCGCCGCCACCGCGCTCCAGCATCGCCGGCACCACCAGGCGCGTCAGCTCGACCGGCGAGGACACGTTGAAATGGAACGCCCACTCCAGATGTTCGGCGCGCGTGTCCATGAATGGAGCCGGCACCGCCCCGCCCGCGTTGTTGACGAGGATGTCGATCCCGCCGAGCTCGGCGATCGTCTGATCGACGGCCGGCTGCAGCTGATGGAGCTCCATCACGTCAGTCGGCACGACGAGCGCGCGCCGCCCGTGCATTCGCACGGCGTCGGCGACCTCTTCGAGATCGGAGGCGGTGCGGGCGAGCAGCGCCACGTCGGCGCCGGCTTCGGCGAGCGCGACGGCGATGGACGCGCCGATCCCTTTGCCGGCGCCGGTCACCAGCGCGACACGATCGGTGACGCGGAAGCGTTCGAGGATGGACAACGCTACTTCTTGGGAGGTGGCGGCTCCTCCTCGCCACCGGGTGCGTGGTCACCGCCGTTCGTCGCCCCGTTGGTGCCGCCCAGCACGCGACCGACGAGCTCGCTCAACCCGGAGCCGGTGAGGGACTGGAACAGCGCATCCAGCTGAGTCATGGTGTTCGCCGCCGTCTTCGTCAGTTTGCTGGCGCCTTCGGTGTCGATGATCGTGATGCTGTCGACGTTGCTGATCGGCTCGGCAACCGCACGCGCCACCTCCGGCAGGCGAGACACGAGCAACTCGAGCACCGCCGCGGCCTCGTATTGCTTGTAGGCCTCCGCCTTCTTGCGCATCGCCTCGGCCTCGGACTCGCCGACCGCCAGCACGGCGTCGGCCTTCGCGCGCCCGACCTCGCGCTGCTCGAACGCCTGCCCGGCAGCGACCGCTTCCAGGTTGGCTCGCTCGGCCTCTGCCTCCAGCAGGCGTCGATCGCGCGCGGCCTGCGCTTCGGCGCGCGTCGAGGCGGCGCGCGCCTCTGCCTGTGCCACGGTGGTGTACCGGCCGGCTTCGGCGGTCTGCTCCGCCGCGTAGCGCTGCGCGTCCGCCGTGCGGCGGATCTCCGCGTCCAGTTCCTTGTCACGCCTCTTGGCCACGAGCTCGGCGACCTCGGTCTCGGTGAGCACGACCTGCTTGCGTGCCTCCGCCTCAGACAGCGGGTGCGCCTGGTCGGCGCGCGCCTGTGCGGTGGCGATCTCCTGGCGGATCGCCTGCTCCTTCAGCTGTGTGACCTTCTCCGCGTCGAGAACCTGCTGACGCGCGATCTCCTGCTGCTGGCGCGCCTGGCGCATCGCCTCGGCCTCGGCGATCTCGGCGTCGCGCTTGACTTCCGACGCCGCCTTGCGCCCGAGATTGACGATGTACTGCTCGGAGTCTGTGATCGACTGGATCGTGAAGACGTCGATCGCGAGGCCGGTGCCCTCTAGGTCGCCGTTGGCGACTTCTTGCACGCGGGAGGCGAACACCTCGCGGTCGCGGATGAGCTGCTCGACCGTGAGCTGGCCGATGATCGTTCGCAGCGAGCCCTCCATGACGTTGCGCACGATCTCGGCGATGCCGCTCTGCGAGTCGAGGAACCGCTGTGCGGCTTGACGCAATGCGTCTTCGTCGTCGGCGATCTTGACGTTGACGATGCCCTCGACCGACACCGGGACGCCTTGGGTAGTCACGGCTCCCTCAAGCGCGACGGGGATAGAACGCACCTCCAGCGAGATCATCTTGGAGACGTTCACGAGGGGATACACGATCGCGCCGCCCCCGATGACGACCTTGATGCCGCCCGGCGCGCCCTTCTTCCCGGCGATGATCAAGGCCTCGTTCGGCTTGGCCACTTTGTAGCGGCTCGCCGCGAACGCGAGGACGACCACACCCAACGCGATGAGGGCGATGACGACGATGGGCAGCGTGAAGTTGGAGTCCACCTCTGAACCTTTCTACTGACGCGATGCCGCGTCTGCGCGCGACACCGTGATGGTGTTTCCCACAACGTCGGTGACGAAGACCTCTTCACCGACGGCGATCTCATCCGCGCTGCGCGCGGAGAGCGAGCGACTCATGCCCGCGTACTGCACGACGACGCGGCCGACCTTGCCGGGGCCGACCGCCACCGCGCAGCGACCGCGAGCACCGGTGAGCTTTGACAGTTCGAACGCTTCACCAGCCTCTTGCCGGCGCAGCGCCGTGAACAACAGTCCTGTGATAACGCCCATCGAAACGCCGGTCGCCAGGCCGAGGTAGATGGAACCGCCGCGGCCGAATTCGAACGCGTTGATGCCCAGCAGGCCACCGGCTCCGAATGCTGCCACGGTGGCGAAGAACACCGGCCCGCCGGCGAAGTCGTTGCCGCCGATGTCGAAGTCCAAGAAGTCGAACAGGTCGCCCAGCAGCAGCGAGAAGACCAGGAAGCCCAGACCGGCTGCCAGCGCGATCCAATACGCGGTTTCGAGCGCCATGCGTTTGCCCCTCACCCCGACGACGTACGCGAACCGATCATAACAAAGGGGATCTGAGGGCCTTCCCGGACGCGCTGCAAGGTCGCGGGCGCTGAGGTGTCGCATCCACATGATGGCTATCGTGGGCTCGTGGCGCGGCGTCGCGTTCGCCGCATCGGCCGGCGCGGGCGCTCTGCACCTGGCGGCTTCCCGGCCGCACTTCGAACCCAGGACCCCGATCCGCAGTGGGCTGCACAGCAGGGGAACAGGGGTGCGACGCGGAATCTCCCTCCGAGACCATCATCCTCGGAGGGAGAACTATGAGGCGCGTTCTATCACTGGTCGTCGTCGCGGGTCTGCTCGCAGCGAGTTCTGCATCTGCGACCCCTTATCCTGTCATCGGCGAACCGGTCCTGAAGTCGGACTCGCAGTTCGAAGCCACGCCGTGGGGCTTCAAGAAGAAGTCGCTGGTAGTGCCACCGAACGCTGTCAACGGCACCTGGCCGACGCTGCTCACGATGGAAGGGTACGCCGGCGCCACGCGCGGCGATGGCCCCAACGCCTACCTACGCATGGACGACCTCGAGCTCATGGCACTTCGGATCACCACGCACCACGGGCCGCGTAAGGACTACGTCATGGTCCAAGCCTCGATCCGGGGGACCGAATGCTCGTGGGGCCACTTCAACCTCTACGATCGTCGCCACGCCTGGGACGCCTACCAGATCATCGAGTGGATCGCCGAGCAGCCGTGGTCCAACGAGGCCGTCGGCATGTTCGGGTCTTCCTACCCGGGCCAGACCGCCTACTGGACCGCGACCACCAAGCCGCCGCACCTGAAGGCCGTCAGCGCCAACCTGCTGCACTCCGACATCTATCGCGACATCTTCATGCCCGGCGGCGTGCAGAACATCCTGTTCCCGACGGCATGGACCTACGGCATGGGCGTGTCCGGACCGCATCGCTTGCCGACCAGCAGCGCCACCTCTGCCGTGGTCGTCAGTGACGAGATCTGCGCGCAGGCGCAGGTCGCCCGCTACTCGGCCGGCGATCTGCCGCAGCCTGAGAACGAGGCCGTCTGGGCTGCGCATCGCTCGGTTGACGACGACTGGTACCACGCGCACGCTGCGCTGACCTACGTCGATTCGATCAAGATCCCGTACTTCCAGCAGGGCAACTGGCAGGACGAGCAGGTCGGCCCGCGCGCCGTCGTGCTGTTCAACCACATCAACCCCGACCCACAAGTGATCATCGACAAGAACGGCCGTCCGAAGACCGTCGTGCCCAAGCATTTCGCGATGTCCAACGGAGATCACGGCCACGGCAGCTACGCCGGTAACCAGCGCTGGGATTGGTTCGACATCTGGCTGTTGGGCATGCCCGACCGGACCGGGATCCTCGACAACCAGATCGTCAACTACTTCGAGGCCGCCGGGAACGGCACCGCGATCGGCAAGAAGTCCGGCAACGCGTGGCCGTTCGAAGGCACGAGCTACGAGGAGCTGTATCTCCACGACGACGGCCGCCTCGGTGCCGACGCGCCTGCGGCAACCGAAGCAACCGACACCTACCTCAGCGGCGTCGCGCGCCAGGGCTGGTTCTTCTACGCCTACGACGGTACCGGCGACTCGGTCGCCGGCCCGGTCACAAGCGTCACCGAGCCGGTCACGACCGCGCAGTCATTGCCCGACGTGGTCGCCTACCAGAGCGCGCCGCTGACCGAGCAACTGGCCGTCGCAGGTCCGCTGCAGATGGACCTGTATGCGTCGATCGCAGGCACGGACGCGGACTTCTTCGTCTCGATCTCCGACGTGTTCCCCGACGGTAGCGTGAGCTACCTGCAGCGCGGTCTGCTGAAGGCATCGCATCGCGCGATCGATGCCCGCCGCTCCTACTACGACGGCGGCCGCATGGTGCAGCCCTACCGGCCGCACACCAACCCGCAGCCGGTGATGCCGGGAGAGATCGAGAAGTTCCGGATCGAGATCTTCCCGCTCGGCCACGTGTTCCGTCCGGGCCACAAGATCCTGATCCAGATCCACACGCCGCCTGCGGTCGACGGGCTCTGGGGCTATTCGCCCACCCATCACCAGCCGGCGCCCGTGACGATCTACCACGACGCGGCGCACCCGAGCATGCTGCAGTTGCCGGTCGTCACGCCGGACGCGCCCATCTCGAACGCGGCACCTGCGTCGTGTCAGGTTCCCGGCGGGTTCCCGTGCACGCCGCGATCCGCGTTGGATCAGTAGCGAGGGTTCCTCAGGAAACGGTCACCGTCGCGGGCGCCGATACGTCGGCGATCGAGGCGGTGACCGTGGCGGTACCCGGTGCGTGCGCGGTCACCACGCCCTGGGCCGAAACCGTTGCTACCGACGTATCCGATGAGGACCAGGTCGCATCTGCGGTGACGTCGCTGGCGCGGCCGTCGTTGTCGGTGCCCAGCGCGGACAACGACGCCGTTGCGCCGGGGGCGAGGCTCACGTCGTTTGGATGCAGTGCGATGTGGACGATCTTTCGGTCGAGCGACATCGTCACCGAACGGCTGGAGGTCTCCAGCGGGGTGGCGCGCGCCGCGACGGCGCGCATCGTGCGCACCGTCGGCGGGGATGCGTCGAACACCAGGTCCTCGACCGAGAACCAACCGTCGTCGCCCGACATCACCGTCCGCACGACCACGTCGTTGACGAGGATGTCGACCGGCTGGTCGGGGACACCCGCCGAGACCTCGACGATGACCGTGAGGCCGACCCCGACCAGCAGCCTGCCGCTCACCGGGATCGGCCGGCCTGCGGAGTAGTGGTGGGGAGCCTCGAGCAGAACCGAGGATCCCGCCGTGGTCACGATCGGGGATCCGGTCGCGCCGACCGAGGACGCGAGGAGCGCGACGGCCACGAGCGCGGTCTTTGTGAGAGATGACATGCTGCCTCCCGGATATCTGGTTCACGGGGGCATTCGGCGCGAGGAGGACCGACACCTTCTGCAGGCGTGGTAGCGTTCCGGACCCGGGCGAGGAGGGGGCATCGGATGTTCAAGAACATCGTGGTGGGGATCGACGGCTCGGCGACCGCTGGCACGGCGCTGCGCCGGGCGGCGGACGCCGCGCGCTTGAGCGGCGCGCGCCTGCACGTGGTGAGCGCGTTCGATGCCGCATCCCCGCTTGCCGGTCTCGGCGCCGATCCGCTCGCGGCCGGCGTCGCGGCGGATGCAACGCGTCACCTGGAAACGGCGCTGCGCGACCACACCGCGAAGCTCTTGGATGCGGCGCGGGCGAACCTCGAGGGGATCGACGTCGAGACCTATGCCACCTCGGGCGAAGCCTCAGACGTGTTGATCCAGATCGCCACTGAGGCGGGGGCAGACGTCATCGTCGTCGGCAACCGTGGGATGCGGGGCGCCAAACGTCTGCTGCTCGGCAGCGTCCCGAACAGGATCGCGCATCACGCGCCGTGTGACGTCTGGATCGTGCACACCACGTAGCGTCAGACCGGCCGCGGGAGCCGCACGCCGAAACACGAGCCGCTCGGTTCGTTGGGCTCGTACCAGGTATCCCCGCCGTTGGCCTCTGCAAGCCCTCGCACGATCGACAGCCCGAGCCCCGAGCCCTTCTGCGCTTGCGTGGCTGCGTCCTGTGAGCGCGAGAAACGGCCGAACAGTCGCGGCAGGAACTCCGCAGGAACGCCGACGCCGTGATCGCGAACCGTGATCTCCGCCCATTCGCCCGCAGCACGTGCTTCGACGGCGACCGGGGGCGCGCCGTACTTGAACGCGTTCGTCACGTAGTTGGTGAGGATTCGGTACAGGTGCTCCGGGTCGACGAGGGCGACGAGGTCGGCGGGCGCCTCAACGGTGAGGGTGGAGGCCCGTTGCGTGAATCCCTCGATCGCCTGCGACATCACGTTGCCGAGCTTCACGACGTCGGCATGGACGTCGAGTGCGCCGGCCTCGATCTTGGAAACGGTCAGCAGATCGTCAACCAGGTGGTTCAGGTGGCCGCCCTGGCGCCGGATGACCGCGACGAATTCACGCCTGGCCTCTTCGGTCAGGCGCTCCCACTGACCGGTGAGCATCTCGGAATAGCCGATGATAGAGGTGAGGGGATTCCGCAGATCGTGCGAGGCGATCGCGACGAAGTCGCGCATCGATCGATTCACCTCTTGCAGCTCGTCGTTGGTACGGCCGAGCTCGGCGTTGAGCACCTCGAGCTCCTGGCCCGTCGCGTACAGCTGCGCGGTCACGTTCTCGGCGATCGATTCCGCCTCGCGCCGCGCACGACGTTCACGCTCGTAGCGCTTCTTGAGGTTCTCGAGTTCCGAGTCGGGATCGGTCATCGGGTCGCGGTCAGACAGCGGGGGAGAAGCGCGTCTGGATCACGCACCGCTCTCCGCCGTTCTTCGTGCACGTCGTCTGTTCGATCTCGACGTGCTCCCCGTAGTGCGCCGCCGCGCCTTCGACGAGTCCCTCGGCGAATGCACACAGGTTGCGGTGCGACTGATAGCCGAGCGCCAGCGAGGTGTCGTCGGGATAGGCGTACTCGAACGAAGGGGCGTAGGCGCCGGGGAAGAGCTTGCGCACCTCCGGGTGGATGACGGCGTTCAACGTCAACAGGAACGAACGCGTGTTGTCGTGTTTAGAGAAGAATCCGGGATAGCGTTCAAAGAGCAGCGGGATGCATTCATGGCCGAACCACCGCAGGAGGTCGTCGGTCTCGACGCCGAGCTTGGTCGTCGCCGCACCGACCAACGCGAACAGTTCTTCATCCGCATAGCTGCCGACCGAGGTATAGACGCCCTCGACGCCGGCGGCTGCGATCAACTCTTCCCAGGCTGTTTCCCCGTACTTCTGCGATACCACCTGTTCGAGCAGATCGAAGATGATTCCCTTCATCTTCGGCTCCTTCGTTTCAAACAGGATAGCGCACGACCTTCGAAGGCCATAGCGGCAGGGAAAGGCAGCGTAGACTCCCCCTAGATCGGAGGTGCGGGATGACGACGCCGTTCTGGATCGCGAACGAACAGCGGACCGGTGAGGGTCACTTCACCGTTACCGATCCCTACGACGGCTCGGAAGTCGCCGAGGTGGCCCGACCCGGTGATGCGGATGTCGAAGATGCGATCGCCGCCGCCGCGAGCGTGTGCGGCGTCGCCAAGAACCTGCCGATCCACGTTCGAGCCGATGCGCTCGACCACATCTCCCGGCGTCTGGCCGAGACCGTGGAGGACAACGCTCGCACGATCGCTCGCGAAGGCGGGAAACCGCTGAAATGGGCGCGCATCGAGGCCCAGCGTGCGGTCTCGACCTTCCGCATCGCCGCGGAGGAATGTCGTCGCTTCGACGGAGAGTTCACGCGCCTTGATACCGAGGCTTCGCACGGCGCGCGCGTGGCGATCGAGCGGCGATGGGCGCTTGGGCCGGTGCTGGGTATCGCGCCGTTCAACTTCCCGTTGAACCTCGTCGCGCACAAGGTCGCGCCGGCGATCGCCGTCGGGGCTCCGATCGTGGTGAAACCGGCGACTTCGACGCCGTTGTCGGCGCTCACGTTGGCGGCGTTCGTCGCGGAGACAGACCTCCCCGCCGGCATGATAAGCGTGGTGCCCGTCGACGGGGCGCGCGCGGAGGCGATTGTGTCGGACCGCCGCATCGCGAAGGTCAGCTTCACGGGCAGCGCGCCGGTCGGCTGGCATCTGAAGTCGGTCGCGCCGCGGAAACGATTCACGTTGGAGCTCGGTGGGAACGCCGGGGTGATCGTGCATTCCGACGCCGATCTGGATCACGCGGCGGCCCGGATCGCCTTCGGCGGGTACTACCAGGCGGGGCAATCCTGTATCAGCGTGCAGCGCATCTTGGTGCAGGCGCAGGTGTACGACGAGTTCTGTGCGCGCCTGGTGAAGCAGGTCGAAGGGCTGCAGGTCGGCCCGACCCTTGATCCTGCGACCGACGTCGGACCACTGATCGACGGTGCTGCGTTGGATCGGGTCAGCGACTGGGTCGCCGAAGCGATCGACGGCGGTGCGGTGGCGCTGTGCGGTGGCACGCGCCGAAACCCGTTCTTCATGCCCACGGTCCTGGCGCGCACGACACCGGACATGAAAGTGCGCTGCGAAGAGATCTTCGGCCCGGTGACTACCGTTGTGGCCTACGAGACGTTCGAGGAGGCGATCGCGCAGGTCAACGACAGCCGGTTCGGGCTGCAGGCCGGGGTCTTCACCCGCGACCTCGAACGGGTGTTCCAGGC
>JBKJXT010000278.1:0-9582 GCA_046716205.1 Actinomycetota bacterium | reverse complement strand
GTCGCAGCCCAACGGTTTGGCGACCGGTCGCGACCCCGACCACGCCGCCGTCGCGGTGACCGAGGGGATCCTGCAGGTGCTGAGCGAGGAGGAGCTCGCCGGGGTGCTGGCGCACGAGATCTCTCACGTCCGCAACCGTGACATCCTCATCGGCGCCGTCGCAGCGACCGCTGCCGCGGCGATCACGATGGTGGCGCGCATGGCGATGTGGAGCGCGATGCTCGGCGGCGGGCGCGACGACAGGGACTCCGGTCCGCTCGGGATGCTCGGCATGCTCTTGTCGATCATCCTCGCGCCGATCGCGGCGCTGATGATCCAGATGGCCGTGTCTCGCTCGCGCGAATCCCACGCCGACGCCACGGGCGCGCACCTTCTGGGCGACGCGACGCCGCTTGCGAACGCGCTCATCAAGATCGACGCAGCCGCGAAGGGGACGCCACCGATGGCCGTGAATCCCGCGGTGAGCCATCTCTTCTTGCAGAGCCCGTTCCGGGGCAAGCAGGGCGTGACTCGCTTCTTCATGTCCCACCCGCCCCTTGAGCAGCGTCTCGAGCAGCTCCGCGCGCTGGGCGCACGCGTCTAGTTCACGGCTGTTCGCGCCGGGCACCGGTTCCGTTTCATATCGTTTCGCCCGTCTCCGGCGCACCCTTTCCGCGCGTTGATTCGTTCATCGATGCAGGGGTCGAGGCCGACGGCGGCGAAGAACAGACCCACTTACCGAGGACTTATGGGCTCTTTCGCGAAGCGTACCGGACCGGTGGCGGCGATCATCCTCGCCGTCTTCCTCGCCATGCCGGCTCCGGGCCACGCCCAGATCGAGCTCCCGATCCCGCTGACCTCGCCGAGTCCGTCGCCCACCTCCTCGCCCAAGCCCAAGCCCACCGCCTCGAGCACGCCGGCGCCCAGGCCCACCAGCGGCGGCGGATCGACCGGCGGCTCCGGCGGATCGTCCACCGGCGGCTCATCCGGCACGACGTCGGGAACCAAGCCCGGCGGTTCGACGGCCAAGCCGGCCCCCCGCCGCTCGATGCCGCCCGCGATCGCGCGCGCGCTGTCGGATTGGCTGAGCCGCCCGAAGACCCCCGCGCAGACCACGACGCGGCTGCTCGGATTGATCGATGCCGCGACCGGGGCCGGCGTCCCGACGCTCGCGCAGCAGCGGCGTGGCTTCGGACAGTTCCCCGTGATCGGCTACGTCTGGTACCAGGACGACTACGGCGCACCGAGGTTCGGCGCGTACTACGCGATGCATGAAGGCACCGACCTGTTCGCGGTCACCGGCACCCCGGTCACCGCCGTGGTCGACGGAACGATCTGGAAGATGCAGAGCACGTTGGACCGCGGGAAGTCGATCTGGCTCAAGGCGCCCAACGGGTCCTACTACTTCTACGGCCACCTCGGGCGGTTCGCGCGAGGGCTGAGCATCGGCAAGCGCGTGCGCGCCGGCGACCTGATCGGGGCCATCGGAACCTCCGCGGATGCCCAGGGCACCTACCCGCATGTGCACTTCGAGATCCATCCCACCGGCACCACCGAAACCATCAACCCGAAGCCCGTGCTCGACACGTGGCTGGCCGATGCGGAAGCGAACGCCGCGCAAGCGGCAGGCGCGCACACCTCCGAGGCGCTCCTCGCGCCCTACGGCGCGGCCCGCTGGGCCACGCTGTTCGGGATGCTCGCTGAGCCCTCCTACGCGCCGCCGGCGCTGTGGGCCGCCGGCTACGACGGCACCGGCTCGACGGCCGCCTACGCCGATCTCGCACTCGCCGACCTGCTCCGCGGCTCCGACTGGACCTCCGCGCCGGCAGCGCAAGGCATCGACCCGATGCTGCGACTGCTCACCTCCAGCGAAGGCCCGCAACAGGATTAAGGAACGCTCGCGACCGGATCCCGCGCGTCCGTCGGGATCGAGAGCACGAAGATCGTCCCTCCACCTTCGGCCGGCTGCGCAACGACGGTCCCGCCGTGCGCACGCACGGTCTGCCGCACGATCGCCAGCCCGAGACCGGACCCAGGCAACCCGCGCGCCGCCGGCGCGCGATAGAAGCGGTCGAAGATGAACGGCAGATCCGCGGCGGCGACCCCGGGCCCCTGGTCGGCAACCGTGACGGTGCCGTCCCGTGCGGTGACCTCGACGGTCCCGCCAGGCGGGGACCACTTCCCTGCGTTGTCGATCAGGTTCGCGATCGCGCGCTCCAATCGAGCCGGCATCGCTTCAACGACCGACGGGGACGCATCGAGTGCGAACGTGATCGAGGGATAGTGCGTGCGCGCCTGCTCGACGGCGCGCGTCGCAAGCTCGTCCATGCGAACGGCTTCGCGTGCTTGCGATGGCTCGTCCCCGCGAGCGAGGTCCATGAGGTCGGCGATCAGCGCGGTGATCTCGTCGATCTGCTCGATCACGTCGCGCAGGAGGCGGTCGCGCTCCTCGGGCGACATCTCGGAGGCGCGCGACAGGACCTCGATGTTGGTTCGAAGGCTCGTCAGCGGCGTGCGAAGTTCGTGAGACGCGTCCGCGACCAGACGCCGCTGCGCTCGCAGCGACTCGTCGAGCGCCTCCAGCATCGTGTTGAACGAGCGCGCCAGGCGTCCCAGCTCGTCGTCACCTTCCGCGCGGATGCGCCGCGAGGGGTCGCGCGTTCGAGCGACCTCTTCGGCCGCCTCGGTCAGCTCGTCGACCGGCGACAGCGCGGCGCGCGATACGCCGCCGCCGAGGCCGACCGCGATCGCGACGCCGCCGATGATCACCAGCAGCAACGTCCCGCGTAACCGCAACAACACGCGGTCCACCTCGTCCAGCGGGCGCGCCACCTGCAGGGCGATCCCCGACGCCAGCGGAACGGTCAGGACGCGTACTCGTGTCCCCCGGACACGTGCATCCTCGATGAAGGTCGTGCCACGTCCGGCCGCCACGCCCTTCGCGCGATCGCTGACCTGCAGCGGCACATCTTGCGCCGGGGACATGATCACCTCGCCCTCGGCGTTGACGTACTGCACGTATCCGCCCGGCCCTCCCAGGGGCGGCGATGGCGGAAGCTCGTAGCCGAAGCCGGCCACGTAGGCCTGTACGGCACCGGCGCGCTCGACGAGGGTCCGGTCGACGTTCGCGTGCAGCTCGGCCCGCACGGCAACGTAGATCACGACAGACCCGGTCAGGATCGCGATGGCAACCGCCGTTGCGGCCGCTGCCGTGATCCGGTTGCGGAAGGTCATGGCTCCTCGCGCAGGACGTACCCCACGCCCCTGATCGTGTGGATCAGCCGTGGCTCACCGCCCGACTCGATCTTGCGGCGGAGGTAGCCGATGTAGACATCCAGCGAGTTGGACGTCGGTCCGAAGTCGAAGCCCCAGACCCGGTCGAAGATCACCTCGCGTGTGAGGACGTGCCGCGGGTTGCGCAGGAACAGCTCCAGCAGCATGAACTCCGTCCGCGTCAGGTCGAAGGTGCGATCGCCACGACGCGCGACGTAAGTACGGAGGTCCAAGGACAGATCCTCGAACCGCAGGATCTCTGCATCGGGCGCGTCGGGAGCAGTGCGGCGCAGCAGCGCGCGCATCCGGGCGAACAGCTCATCCAGCGAGAACGGCTTGACGAGGTAGTCGTCGGCGCCTGCGTCGAGGCCGGCCACGCGATCGGAGACCGCCTCGCGTGCGGTCAGGATCAAGACCGGCGTCCGGTCCCCGCTTGCCCGCAGCAGCCGGCACACCTCGAGGCCGTCGATGTCGGGCAGGCCGAGGTCCAGCACCACGACGTCGGGAACGTGGTCGCGGACCATCGCGATGCCCTCGGTGCCGCCGGCCGCGAACAAGGCTTCGTATCCCTCGAGCTTGAGGGCGCGCTCGAGCGCCCCCCGCACCGACGGGTCGTCTTCCACCACGAGCACTCGCATACGGGGCTCAGTCTGCCGTGCGGACGTGAAGAATGGGTGAGAGTCAGGGGACCTTGACTTCACGGCGAGCGTCAGGCAGCCTTGACCTGTCAGGATACCTTGACCCGCGGGGAGGCCTCGATGGTCGAGCAGCGCAGGCAGATCAAGATCATCCGAACGAGGGAAGGCCACGAAGGCTGCGGTGGGATCGAAGACTTCATCGAGGAGAAGGAGCTCGCGGACGGCACGTGGATCATGAAGATCCGAGTGCCGGCCGAAGGATCCAGAGCACGCGAGGAATCCGGCCCACTGGCCCCGGCCGCCGGCGTGTCGGGCGCGATCGGCGACCTGCAGACCAAGCTCGGAGAGCTCGTGCGGCAGGCCCGCACCGACGGCTATACCTGGACGCAGATCGGCGCGGCGCTCGGGATCTCAAAGCAGGCGGCGTGGGAGCGCTTCAGCGGCGAGGACTGATCCCCCGTTTCTGGCGGCGCGGCAGCGCCACGCGGAATGACGCGCCGCCCCCCGGCCGGTCATCGACCCACGCGCGCCCGCCGTGCAGCTCGGCGAACCGATGCACGAGCGACAGTCCGACCCCGGTGCCGGGAGAGTGGTTGGAATCTCCTCGTTCGAACGCTTCGAAGATCCGCTCCTTGATCTCCTCCGGCACGCCGGGTCCTCGATCTTCGACGGCCAGGTGCACCTCGTCGTCCTCGGCCCACGTGCGGACCGTGATCGGCGTGCCGGCGGGGGTGTGGCGCGTCACGTTGACGAGAAGGTTCTCGAGGATCCGCTCGATCAGCGCGATGTCCAGCGACGCGGGGGATGGTTCCGTGTCGAGGGTGACCTTCCGGCCTCCGACATCCACCGACGGAAGCATCCGTCGAGCGATGTCGGCGAGATCGGTGGGCTCGAGCTTGGGTCGCACCGTGCCGCGCGTGAGGCGATCCATGTCCAGCAGGTTCTGGATCAGACGCTCCAGCCTGTGCGCGTTGCCGACCACCGGGTCGAGCATCTCTCGCACCTCGGAGACCGACAGGTTCTCGAGCTCGCGCTGGAGCTGCTCGGCGAAGCCGAGGACGATCGTCAGCGGCGTGCGCAGATCGTGGGACACCGCGGAGAGCAACGTCGTTTTGAGCTGATCGGTCTGCCGCAGGTTCTCTGCCGCGGCGTGCTCGCGCGTGAGCGCCTCCCGCAGCGATTCCTCGGCGCGCCTGCGTTCCGTGATGTCCGACGCCATCGCTAACCCGTACCGGACGTTGCCGTCGCGGTCGCGGATCGACGACATCATCATGTTGATCAGCCTGACCGAGCCGTCCTTGCGCGCGAACCGCTTCTCGACGGTGTAGGCGTGGGTGCTCCCGTCGAACAGAGCGCGCCGGTCGGTCTCATCGATCCCGCGATCCTCTTCGTGGATGAACGAAGACAGCGGCGCGTCGTCGATGTCGGGTCGCGCGCACCCCACCAGCGTGCAGAACGCATCGTTCGCGTCGATCAGCGTTCCCGCGGCCCCGACGAGGGCGATCCCAACCGGGCCGGCTTCGAAGACGCTGCGAAAGCGTTCCTCGCTCTCGCGCAACGCGTCGGCATGCCGTTCGATCTCGGCGTGCTCGCGAACGAGGTTCGAGGCCATCGCGCCGCCGACCGCCGCGATGATGAAGCCGATGCCCATGCGGAACGAGATCGAGGTCGGCAGGAACTCGTTCTCGTACGCGGCAGTGCCGAAGATCTCGCGCGCGACGTACAACAGTGCCGCGATCGACATCGTCCACATCGCGCCGGCGCGCTGGAACCGGATCGCGCCTTCGAGCGGGAGGATGTAGATCAGCGCCCAGATCGCGGTTTCGGGATCGAAGGTGTACACGAACGTGAACGCGGTGACGACGACGACGTCCAGCGCCAGCGAGGCCAGCGCGAGGCGACGGACCTTCGCCATCTCTCGCGTCCGCTTGTGCAGCAGCAGCAGCACGACGTTGCCCGCGCCGAGCAACACCGCGGCCGCGATGGAAAGCTCTTCGATGCCAACGGGATAGGGCTTGTAGAAGGTGAAGATCTGAACGAACGCGAAGACCAGCGCGGCCCATCGGACGCGGATCATGACCTGCTCGGCGCGCAACAGCCGCTCGGCGGCCGTCGTCGTCGTATCGCGTCGGTCCTCGGCCCTGCGCCTCAGCGGCTTGCCGCCGGATCCTCCAGTCTCGGTGCCCACAAGGTGCAGCGTACGCTGCGGGCAGGGAGCGGCGGGGGCAGGTCCCGCGGCAGCGCCGTGCGCCTGCGCACACAGCGGAGCCCGCGCTGAGCGCGGGCTCCAGAAGGAAGCGGGGTCTGCTACTTCCCCTTCGCCTTCTTGTCTTTCTTCGGCTTCTTGACTTCCTTCTTGGGCTTGTCGCGTCCCTTCGCCATCTCCGCCTCCCTTGCCGGTCGATGGTGATGCTAACGCGTGAGCGTCACCGCGTCCCGTGGGTTCGGTCTGGACGCGCCGGCTCCGCCACCGTTAGTCTGCCGCGCCGCGTGCTTCCGCAGGAGGGTCAGTGGACTTCGAGCTCAACGAGGCACAATCCCAGCTCCGCGATCTCGCGGCCGAAGTGGCCGAGGCGGAGTTCGGCCCGCGCGCGTCCCGGTGGGACGAGAACGAGGAATACCCTGAGGAGAACCTCGCGATCCTCTCGAAACAGGGCTTCCTGGGCATCACCGTCCCGGAGGCCTACGGGGGCCTCGGGCTCGGCGATCTGGAGGCGTCGGTCGTGCTGGAGCAGATCGCGTCGTGGTGTCTATCCACGGCGATCCTGTGCCAGCTGCACCTGAACGGTCCTCCGCGGGCGCTGATGGCGTTCGGCAACGAGCACCTGCGCGACACCTACCTCCCGCGCGTCGCGTCGGGGGAGTGTCTGATCGGCATCGGGATGACCGAGGCGGACGCCGGCTCCGACGCGCTCAATATGCGGGCGCGGCTGGAGCGCGACGGCGAGGGCTGGCGTCTGAACGGCTACAAGAACATGGTCACCGCGGGACACCGCGCCCAGGCCTACTTCGTCGTGGCGAGGTTCCCCGCGGCCGGCGAGCGCGCGATCGGCGCGGTCATGGTGCCCGCCGGCACCCCGGGCGTCACCGTGTCGAAGGTGCACAAGAAGATGGGCCTGCGCGGGGTTCCCGAGGCCGAGGTCGCCTTTGACGACGTCGAAGTCCCGGACGCCGACGTCGTGCTGGAGGGCGACGCTGCGGGCCGGAACATCCGTACGATCCTGTCGCAGTTCAACCACGAGCGGCTCGGCAACGCTTCGATGTGCGTCGGGGTCGCGGCAGGCGCGCTGCGCGAGTCGTTGCGCTACGCCCAGGAGCGCCACGTCGGCGGCAAGCCGATCATCGAGTTGCAAGGGATCGCGTGGAAGATCGCCGAGATGTCCACCAAGGTTGAGGCGGCCCGCCTGCTCGTCCGGCGAGCCGCGGTCGCCGCCGACGCCGCGGGCCACCACGACACCCCCGCCCTCGAGATCGCGCAGGCGAAGTGGTACGCGAACATCGTGGCCCAGGAGGTCGCCAACGAGGCGATCCAGATCCACGGGGGGTACGGCTACACCCGCGAGTTCCCCGTTGAACGGATGTTCCGCGACGTGCGCGGCATGGCCATCGGGGCCGGGACCGTCGAGGTGCAGAAGAACCTGATCACGAAGCTGCTCGCGCGCCGCCCGAAGCCGTAGCGAGCTGTGTAAAGAGCTTTACGTCCCTTCCGTAGCGCCCTCGACGGAACCCCACATCGCCGCGGCATACCTTGGTCCCAGCAGTTCGGGACGACAGGGGGACGACATGAAGCGGCAGATGACACGGGCGGCGAAGTGGATGGCAGCGCCGGTCCTCATGCTCGCGATCGCGTCGAGCGCATCCGCAGCCGGCGTCGACTCGCTGGTCGTCGCGGTTCGTAACGACTTCGCGCCCGGCGGTCAGGCTCCCGTCGTCGTGCCGGAGGGCGGGCAGCTGACCTTCGTCAACGCAGACCTCACGATCCACTCGGTCACCTCGGTGGACACCGACGCGCAGGGCGTCTCGCTCTTCGACACCCGCGAAGTGTTCGCAGCCCAGGCCGCACCGGTCGCCGGCGTCGACCAGCTCGCGCCCGGTAGCTACGGCTTCCGGTGCATCCTCCACCCGTGGATGGTCGGAACGGTGACGGTCGTCTGAAACGAAAGCTTGCTGCACCAGCTGAACCTCGCGACCTGCGCGCCTTGGCCCTCTCCCTAGGGTCGGGCGCGCGTCGCGTTTCTGAGCCGAGTGCCGGAGAACTCAAGTCCGCTGGTGATGACGTAGTCCCACAGCGGCCAGAACGACGGGACGAACCGGAGCTCCTCGTCGGCCGCCGCATGCCTGCCCAGTAGGTCGTCGAAGCGCTCGACCGACAGCGGACGGACGGCATCGCGAGCGATCCAGTGGCCTGCGACATCGTCGAGCTGTTCGAACGGACCCGGGTCGAAGGAGTAGCGATAGAGGACGGCGTTCCGGATCCGCTCGTACCATCCCCATTCGGCCGCGTGTACCCGCGGCGACGCGGTCTGGGCGTGGTAGGACGCAGCCACCCCCGGCGGTGTCCGCTTGCTCGGCCAGAAGGCGATGCGCGGGCACTGACGAGGGAACCAGTAGAGCTGCTGGCGGTCTTCGTGGATCGCCCACACGCGGGCCTCGTCGTCCTGAGCCGTACGGGCGACGTGGGGGATGAACTCCTCGATCGAGGGGTCCTCGCTGAAGTGGTAGAGGACAGGCATCGCGCTCCTCGGGCGTCTTAGGGTGGGTGTCATGAAGGGACACCCGATCTTCTCATTCTTCTATCCGTTCCTCGCCTGGATCGGCCAGAAGATGGGCTTGCGCGAGCGACGTGCCGCGCTGCTGGCCGGCGCGCCCGCCTGTGCGCGCCTGGTCGAACGGAAAAGATTGTTGACTTGAGGCCCTATACGGGCCTCAAGTCAGCCGAAAGTTGTCGGCGCGCCTCGGAGTGGCGTCCATCCCGCGGTGGGCCGGACGCCCGCGCGCCCGACGCTCGGGCTTCAAACACATCGTCCGGCCCCTGGGGGAGCCGGACGATGTGTTGTGCCGTCTGAGCTAGTTGCAGCGCAGGTTGAACGTGAAGCCTGCTCCAGGGAATGGACTGGTCAGCGCGCCGACCACTTGCATGATCCCCCAGCTGAATATCCCCGATGGGTTCGGCGTGACCGTGTAGCCGTAGCCCTCCGACGCCGGCGGGGTCCCGAGGCTGAAGGAGTTCCACAGCCACTGGTGCATGTGCGGGTTGATGTCCACCTCGATGTCGTACGCGGTGGCATCGAACCAGCCCACGTCGCAGATCACGATGTACGTCTCGTAGTCGAGCCAACCGATCTCGGTGTGGTTGCCCCCGATCGTGAACAGCACGTTGATCGGGATGGTGTTGTGGTAGGAGAGCGGAGGCAGAACGTCGGGGCATCCTCCACCGGTGAAGCACACCTCGACGTGCACCTCGAAGTCGATCGTGACGGTGATCGAGCTCCACCCGAACGTGAACGAGCCGAACGTTCCCTGCACGCCCGAGGTGATGCCGGGCTTCACGGTCAGGTCGCTGAAGTTCGTCAGCCGGACCATGAGGTCGTTGATCAGCAACGGGACCACGCCGGCATGACCAGAGACCTGGAACCGGTTGCTGTAGCCGCAACCAGGCAAGCACTTCTGGAACGACTTCAGGTAATTGATC
>JBKJXT010000277.1:0-3450 GCA_046716205.1 Actinomycetota bacterium | reverse complement strand
TCGCTCTCCAGGAAGGCTCGTCGTTGGCTAGACGTGATAGAAGACGTAGGTCCCCTTGAACGCGTCGGTGTCGAGCCAGTTATAGGCGCGCAGCACGTACCTGCGCCCGGCGACGACCGGGATCCGCACCTTCTCGTAGCAACCCGTCACGCAGGTCTCCAATGGCTTGGTCAGATTGATCGCTGCATTGGCGCCGGTGCCCAGCCACCTGCCGTTGTTTCCGGAGGCCGGCTTCGCGCAGATGAACAGGTCCCAGTCACCCACCGGCGTCCCACTGAAGGCCAGAAGGTTCGCGCCCAACGGCGCAGTGACGACCAGATCCGACCACGAACCCGCAGGCGACGGACGCGTACACGCGTTCTTCGTGCTCTCGAGCAACGTCTCGGGGTTGTAGGTCATCGGATCGATCTTGGTCGGGTCCGCTGGCGTGTTCGGGACCCAATAGGCGCACAGCGCGGCGCACGGGCTCGCGCGGAAGGTCTTCGTTCCCTTCTTGATCACGTAGGCCTGGGAAGGCGTGATCGAAGCCATCGCCGCGGTGATCACCGCCAGGATCAGCAACTTGCGCATATCCGTCTCCTCACTTCTCACGTCCCGATCACACGCTGGGCGCGCGCCGGGACCCCATCTAAAGCTCCAAACGACCGACCCACTGGTGCGTTCCGCCCGAACTGTCGTTCTCTACCGAAACGCTACACCCCGTACCTCCGGTTGAAACACCAGGGCCCGCCCATCTTTTCCCGGACGAACCAGGACGAAAGCCTCGCCAGCGCTCAAGCCTGGCAGTCTCTCACCGATGCATCTATCAGGACTCGAAAAGGACCCTTCATGCAAGCAGATCTGCACGAGCGAGTGGCGGTACGCAACTACGGTCGAACCGCAACGCGGACCCATGGGGTCCTCGGCCGGGTCATGCAGGCACTGCCGGAAGGCCGTGCGATCGCCGAAGACGTCTGGAGCAGGCGGCATCGGGCCATGGTCATGCTGGTATGGCTGCACGCGATCGCCATCCCGGTGTATGCGGTGCTCACCGGCGAGACCGTGCGTCACGGTCTCTTCGAAGGCGCCATCGTCGCAGCCGCCGGCGCCTGCGCGCGCTGGGGCCCGAACAGCCGCCGCTTCCGTTCGGTCGCCGCCACCTTAGGTCTCGTCATCTCATCAGCGGTCCTCGTCCATCTCGCCGACGGTCTGGTCGAGCTGCACTTCCATTACTTCGTCACACTGGCGATCGTGTCGCTGTACCACGACTGGGCGCCGTTCCTCACCGCCATCGGTTTCGTCGCGGTGCAGCACGGGATCTCGGGCGTGATGGCCCCAAGCTCGGTGTACAACCACGCCGCCGGACAGGCCAACCCGTGGAAATGGGCGACCATCCACGCGAGCTTCGTCCTCGCGGCGAGCGCGGTCAGCCTCGTGCGCTGGAAGTCCAGCGAGATCGAGGCACTGAAGGATCCCCTCACCTCGCTGCCCAACCGCGCGTTGTTCGGCGACCGTCTGCATCAAGCCATCGTCCGAGGACGGAGTACGCAACACACCACGGCGGTGTTCTTCCTAGACGTGGACGACTTCAAAGCCGTCAACGACACCGCCGGCCACCCCGCGGGTGACCGTCTTCTGATCGTGGTCGCCGAGCGCCTCACCAAGGTCGTTCGTCCCTCTGACACCGTCGCGCGTCTGGGCGGCGACGAGTTCGCCTTGCTGATGGAAATCAAGGACGAAAGCATGGCCGCGCAAACGGCCCAGCGCATCCTCGACGCGTTGCGCGCACCCTTGTTGTTCGACGGCCGGCAGATCTCGGTAACCGCAAGCATCGGCGTCGCGTTGCGCACCAGCGACGATATGACCGGAGACGAACTCGTTCGCAACGCCGACATCGCGATGTACGTTGCCAAGAAGAACGGCAAAGGCCGTTACTCGATCTTCGAGCCGTCGATGCACGCGGAGGTGGTCGGACGGAGTCAGTTGGTGAACGATCTCGCCGGCGTCACCGACCGCGGAGAGCTCAGGCTCCTGTACCAACCGGTGGTCTCGCTCGCCGGCGGCGAGGTCGTTGGATTCGAGGCACTGGTCCGCTGGCAACACCCGCAGCTCGGCATGCTCGCGCCGGTGCGCTTCATCAACCTCGCCGAGGAGTCGGGCGAGATCATCCCGCTCGGACGGTGGGTGCTGCAGCAGGCATGCATCCAGGCTCAGGCGTGGGCGGCTGACTACGACGCGCCGACCCCGCGCTGGATGAGCGTCAACGTTTCGGTCCGGCAGCTCGCGCATCCCGCATTCATCGAAGACGTCCGGCACGCGCTGCGCTCCTCGGGCCTGCCCGCCGAGCGCCTCGTTCTGGAGATCACCGAGAGCGCGATGGCAGGAGACAACTTGAAGCTCGCGAACACGCTGCGCGCCGTGAAGTCGCTCGGCGTCAAGCTCGCGCTCGACGACTTCGGGACGGGCTACTCGTCGTTGGGATACCTGCGGACGCTTCCGATCGACATCCTGAAGATCGACAAGAGCTTCGTGGACGGGACCGACCAAGGGCCTGAGGACGCGATGCTCGCACGGGCGATCCTGAGGATCGCCGAGAGCATGGGGCTGATGTGCATCGCTGAAGGCGTCGAGCGCGACTCCCAGGCCTCGCAACTTCGCCTAGCCGGCTGCGTGTACGCGCAAGGCTTCCTGTTCGACCGGCCGATGGACGCGACGAAGGCCGGCGCGCTGCTGGCATGGAAACCGCAGGCCGTCGGCACGCGAGGAACGATCCTTGTCGTCGACGACGACGACGACATGCGCATGCTCACGACCCGCAGGCTGCGCGAAGCAGGCTTCACGACGATCGACGTGCCGACCGGCGCGCAAGCGATGCAGGTGCTCGACCGCGAGCACATCGATCTCGTGCTGCTCGACGTAGTGCTGCCTGATGTCGACGGCATCGAACTCGCGCAGAGCATCCGTCGCGACGACGGGTTGCACGCGATCCCGATCCTGATGCTGTCGGGCCATTCGACGATGAGCGAGCCGCGCCTGGCGACATTGGATGGCTCCGCCGACGGATTCATCCGGAAGGACTTCTCTGGGTCCGAGCTCGTCGAGAACATCAGCGATCTGCTCGCGTCGCGCGCATCCTGAAAGTCCAGAACATCCCCATCGACGGGGGATCGGGCTACAGGATGCTGAGCTTCTCGAGCGCGCGTTGCCGGCGGTCGTCGTCGTTCTCTCGCAGCAGGGTGCGGTGCACGACCTCTGTCAGCGTCGAGGGGTTGAACGGCTTCGACAGATAATCGGCAGCGCCCGAAGACCAGCCGCGGATCTCGTCCTCGCGCTGGACGCGCGCGGTCAGTAACACCACCGGGATGTCGCGGGTGGCGAGATCCGCCTTGAGCGTCTCGAGCACGTGCCAGCCGTCCACGCCCGGCATCATGACGTCGAGCAGCACGAGGTCAGGCTTGGACTCCTGCACCG
>JBKJXT010000276.1:0-2799 GCA_046716205.1 Actinomycetota bacterium | reverse complement strand
GAAAATCTCGAACGAAGGGTCCTTGAAGTTGTTCGAAAGGATCCCCTCACGATGGGAGCCGTAAAGAAGAGGCGCCGGCGCGTGGCCGCCGACAAGGATGCTCCCGTCCGGAAGGAGCACGGCGGTGCTGTGCAGCATCCGATCCCGTGAACCGCTCGCCAACGTGCGCCAGGTGTTCGTCGCAGGATCGAACAGCTCGGTTTCGCGGACCGGCTCGGCCGTGCCCGGTGCCACGACGTCGTCTCGATCCGCGCCGTTGAGCGCGACTACCTCCCCGGTCGGTAGTACAACACCGCTGGAGAACCAGCGTCCGCGCCCCAAGGGCGGCGTCAACTCTGAGGTGACGTTGCCGTCGCTCCAGGTCACGAGTTCGGATACCGGTGTTCCAAGGTAGCCGCCCGGCGAATCTCCGAGCGTCCCGCCGCCGATCAGCACGCGCGCGCTCGTGTAGGGAGGTTCGAGGCGAAGCATCGCACTGAAGGCGTTGCTTCGGACCCCAGTCGCGGAGCGTGCCGCAGTTGACCACGTGCCGGAGGCCGGATCGAACAACTGGAACTGTCCCCACTGCTGCGATTCGGCGTCCGCACCGCCGGGTGCCCACAGCATCCCGGTCGCCGTGTAGAGCAGATGTCCGTCGGGGAGCAGATGCACGCGCGGGAACAGCGGCAGCGAGCGCCGACTCGAAGGGCGAGAGTCGATCGAGAAGCTGTCCGTCGCCGGATCGAACACTTCGATGTCGCGCACGTTCGTCGGCAACAACGTCGGGGCCGGGCGCACGCCACCGGCAGCCGCGAAGTTGTACAGCAGCTTCTCCGCCCCACCGATCACGGTGAGCTTGCCGTCGGGCAGCGTCAACATCGTCGGGTAATACCGACCGCGAGCCATATCGTCAACGACCGACCATGTGTCGGTGCGGGGGTCGAACACGCGGGCGTCGGGCAGGCCGTACAGCTCGGTGCGTCCGTAGCCTTCGGGCATCTGATGCGCCTCATCGTCGTTGCGCCATTCGGTGCCGCCTATCACTAATACGCGACCGTCGGCGAGCTGGCGTTGCTCGGATCCGGTCAGATCGCCGCCCACGGCCCGCTCCGGCGTCGGTGTGACCCAGTCGCGCGCGACCGGATCCAGGATCCGCGTTCGGGCGCGAGCCGGTGAGGGTCGCTGGAAGGCGATCGACTGGTCGACCGTCTCGCTTCCCTCGATCTGTTCCCAGTACAAGATCCGGCCGTCGGGGAGCACAGCGATGCTGACGGCCGGCGGCAGCGCAGCGGACTCCGCGGTCGACCCGGGCGGACGCGTGTCGAACGCGGGATCCTCCGAGAAAGCTGGCAGCCAGCGCCCGACTTGCGCTGCATCCTCACCGCGCGCCGTCGCCGCCGAGGCGACGATCGAAACCAGCGCGAAAGCTACGACGATCGGGCGTTTCATGGGCTCTCCCTTCATGGTCGTACCGATGGCATGTAGCATACCGATGGTATGTTTCGCCGCGCTGGCACGGATTCCTCCTTCGAGGTTGGTACCGTTGCCGACATGCTCAGCAGGCGGGAGCAGAACAAAGAGGCCACCCGTCGGGCCGTGTTCGCTGCCGCCCGCCGCCTCTTCGTCGCGCGCGGGTACGCAGAGACCTCGATCGAGGAGATCGTCCGCGCCGCGCGCGTCACCAAGGGAGCGCTCTACTACCACTTCAGGGACAAGAGACAGTTGTTCCGGGCGGTGATGGACGAGCTCAACGCCGAACTGTCGCAGCGCGTCACCGACGGCGTCGCCTCGGCGGTCGACCCCTGGGACGGCATCGTGAAGGGTACGGAGGCATTCCTGGACTTCTGCCTGGACCCTGCGTACCAGCGGATCGTCGTGCTTGACGGCCCGGCGATCCTTGAGCGAGCGGAATGGCGAGAGGTCGCCGAGGCCCACGGGCTGGGGCTCATCCGAGCCATGTGCGAACTGGCGATGAAGCAGCGGTTGATCGAACGGCTGCCGGTCGAGCCGTTGGCACATCTGCTCCACGGCGCGCTGCACGAAGGCGCGATGTACATCGCGATCGCAGACGACCCCCGGCGCGCGCGCCGGCAGGTCGGCAAAGCAGCGCTGCGCCTCATCCAGGGCCTGCGCGGTTAGCGGCGTTCGGAGCGACCAAGGTCTGGATCGCATCGAGGACCTCGGATGCCTCGGGAGGCGCGACTACCCTGAGTTGTATCGCCTGATCCACCGGGATCAGATCGATGTCCAGGAAGGGGCAGCATTCGGATTCCCTCCGGGCAAGGGCAACGAGGCGCTCGACGACGCCAGTCTGCGCGCGAAATGTGAGGACGAGACGGTCCTGGTCTCGAGTGAGCGCAAGGAGATCCCCACGAAGCACGGAAAACTCCGACGATCGTTCCGCTCGAGCGGGGGCGTCGAGAGAACATGCGAACGGTAGACGCTTCCGATCCCGCTTCAACGACCCGGTCCCACATCGACTCGCGTCAGCTTGTCGGGGTTCGTGATGATGAAGATCGCGGTGATCCGCTCGTCGCGAACCTCGTGCGCAATCGCGGCGATAACCTCCCCGTCGATCGAGACGACGAGACCGGGTTCGCCGTTCACCGACATCTCCGTCGCGAGATAACCGGATCCGGAGATCGCCGCCAGGAACCGGCAGGCCTTCTCCGCGCCGACGATCGGACGGAGCGCCGCACGCGCCTTGCCCCCGCCGTCGGTGTAGACGGTCGCGTCATCCGCGAGAAGCGACATCATCGTCTCCAGATCGAGCCGGCGCAGGGCGTCGACGAACTTCGCGCCGATCGCGCGCTTCTTGTC
>JBKJXT010000275.1:0-7979 GCA_046716205.1 Actinomycetota bacterium | reverse complement strand
CGCTCGTGGTGGGCGCGGACACGACGCCGAAGGGGTTCCTCGCGCCCAGCGCGGGCGAGCGCACGATGGATCCCGACTGGCTGCGGTTCCGGTTGCTCGGCGCGACCAACCCGACCTACTTCGCGCTGTACGCACGGCGCCGGATGCATCTGTACGGCTCGACGGAGCGTGACTGGGCGAAGGTGAAGGTCAAGAACGCCCGGCACGGCCTGGCGAATCCGAATGCGCGGTATCGCAAGGAGGTCACCGAGGAAGAGGTGCTCGGCAGCGCGATGGTCAGTGATCCGTTGCGGCTGCTTCAGATCTGCACCACGAGCGACGGCGGTGCGGCCCTCATCCTCACGAGCATGGACTACGCGCGCACGCACGGCATCGCCGATCCGGTGCGCGTTGCCGCCGTGTCCACGGTGACGCCGGTGTACCCCAAGACGGTGCTGGATCTCCCGGACATCGCGCCCGATTCTGCGGCCGTGGTGGCGACGCCGGAGGTGAGCTTCCGCGACTCCATCGCGGCAGCCGCATACGAAGAAGCCGGCGTCGGTCCGGAGGACCTGAGCCTCGCCGAGGTGTATGACCTGTCGACCGCGTTGGAGCTCGACTGGTACGAAGAGATCGGCTTATGCAAGCAGGGCGAGGCCGAGCGCTTGATCAACGACGGGGACACCGCGTTGGGCGGGCGCGTTCCGGTCAACCCCAGCGGTGGGCTTGCGTGCTTCGGTGAGGCGGTACCGGCTCAGGCGATCGCCCAGGTCTGCGAGGTCGCCTGGCAGCTGCGCGGTCAGGCCACCGGCCGGCAGGTCGAGTGCGCGACGTTAGGCTTGACGATCAACCAAGGACAGTTCGGGCACGGCTCGAGCGTTATCTGCGTGAGGTGAGCGATGGCTGAGGCATACATCATCGATGCGTGCAGGACCGCGGTGGGCAAGCGTGGCGGGTCGCTGGCGACCGTGCATCCGGCCGACCTCGGCGCGCACGTGCTGACCGCGATCGTCGAGCGGACCGGTGTCGACCCTGCCACCGTGGACGACGTGATCTTCGGCGCCATCGATCAGGTCGGGCCGCAGGCGGGAGACATCGCGCGCACCGCGTGGCTCGCGGCCGGTTTCCCCGAGGACGTCCCCGGGGTGACGATCGACCGGCAGAGTGGGTCGTCCCAGCAGGCGGTCCATTTCGCGGCGCAGGGCGTCTTGAGCGGCACACAGGACGTCGTGATCGCCGGCGGCGTGCAAAACATGTCGATGATCCCGATCCAAACGGCGTCGAAGGTGGTCGGCAAGGAGCTCGGCCTTCCGCACACGTTCCACGGATCCGAAGGCTGGCTCAAGCGCTATAGCACCGAGCCGGTGTCGCAGTTCCATGGCGCCGAGCTGATCGCCGAGAAGTGGAACATCAGCCGTGAAGACATGGAGGCCTTCGCGTTCGAGTCCCATCGCCGTGCCCGTCAGGCGCAGGCCGAGGGGCGCTTCGACCGCGAGATCGTGCCGCTCGGCGACTTCAAAGTGGACGAAGGACCGCGCGAAACCACGCTCGAGAAGATGGCCTCGCTCAAGACGCTGGAGGGGTGCAAGTACCTCACTGCTGCGGTCAGCAGCCCGACCAACGATGCGGCAGCGGCGGTGTTGATCGCCAGCGAGGCGGCCGTCGCGCGCAACGGCTGGACCCCGCGGGCGCGCATCCACCACCTGACCGTGCGCGGCGCCGACCCCATCTACATGCTGACCGCGCCGATCAACGCCACGTTCCACGCACTGGAGAAGACGGGGATGTCGCTGGACGACATCGACCTCATCGAGATCAACGAGGCGTTCGCACCGGTCGTGCTCGCGTGGCAGAAGGAGACCGGCGCGGACCTCGCTCGCGTCAACGTCAACGGCGGCGCGATCGCGCTCGGGCATCCGATCGGGGCGACCGGCGCGCGTCTGATGACGACGCTGCTGCACGAGCTCGAGCGCACCGGCGGCCGGTACGGATTGCAGACGATGTGCGAAGGCGGCGGGCAGGCGAACGTCACCATCATCGAAAGCTTGTAGTGGCCGCCCTCGGCGGCACGATCACCGCCGCTGCATTGATCCGTGACGAACACGGCCGCGTCCTGTTGGTGCGGGAAGGCTACGGCAGGCGACGGTTCTCGTTGCCGGGGGGAGTCGTCGGAGCCGGCGAGACACCTGCGGACGCGGCGGTGCGTGAGGCTCGCGAGGAGACCGGCCTCACCGTCAAGGTGACCGCGGAGGTAGGCGTCTACACGCTCACCCGAGGCGACGGTTCCACCGTTCAGATGCATGCGCTCGCCTGCGAGGTCATCGTCGGCGAACCGCGCTTCGATCCGAACCCGGAGATCTCCGAGGTCGGCTGGTTCGATCCCTACCATCTCCCGGATCCCATGAAGCTATCGGCACCGCATCCGATCGCGGACTTCATCGCGGGACGCAGCGGCGTCACGCGGACGATCGACATCTCCAGCCGTGTCACCGAGGTCCACCAGATCGGCGAGCGCCGCGTCACGCTGCCCGTGCACGTGCGCCAAGCGTCTTCGTGGGCCGCGCAGTTCCTCGTCGACGCCCGTGCGGCGCAGGGGATGGTCTCGCCGACGGGCCTTGGCGTCGTGCGACCGGTTCCCGGCAAGGCGATCGCAAGCATCGTGTTCGTTCGCTACGAGGACACCGACCTGGATGCCTACAACGAGGTGGGTCTAGGCTTCCTGGTGCACGCGCATGACGGCAAGGGCGTCGGCGTATACATCCACCAGCTCCCGGTGAACCAGGCCTTCACGCTGCAAGCTGGGCGCGAGATCTGGGGCTACCCGAAGTTCATGGCGGATATCGCGATCGAGACGAGCGCCGGTCATGCCTCGTGCACGCTGCGGGAGGATCGCTCGCTCGTTCTCGGCATGTCGGTGCAGCACGGCGGGTACCTGATCCTCCCCTCCAGCGCGCCGCCGACCTATACCTACCTCGACGGCGTCCTGCGTCGCACCGATTGGGAGATGCCCGGCGTGCGCATCCGCGGTCGCTTCGGCGGTGCCCGGCTCGCGCTGGGAACGCATCCCCTCTCCGATGAGTTGCGCGCCCTCGGCTTGCCGAAGACAGCGATGATGAGCCAGTCGATCCCGAAGATGCGCGCCCGGTTCGGCCCGGCGCGCGAGGTGCGTTAAGGCTCCAGGCGCAGGTGCAGCTCCGCGGGGCGGCGAACGAACAGGCTCGGAACGTGGCGCGAGGGTGCGGTCGCGGTGAAGGATTGCGTGCGCTCCAACAACGACGCGATCGCGATGCGGGCTTCTAGCCTCGCCAGCGGCGCACCGACACAGAAGTGGATCCCGGAGCCGAACGCCAGGTGCTGCTTGGGGTGCGCGCGCGCGAGATCCATCTCTGCCGGCCTCGGGAAGGCGTCCGGATCACGGTTCGCCGCTCCCCACAACAGCATCACGCGCGCGCCGGCGGGCAGCGTCACGCCGCCTAGATCCGTCTCGCGCGTGGTGACGCGGAAGTGCCCGCGGAACGGCGACTCCGTTCGCAGGACCTCCTCCAGGAAAACTGGGATCTCCGAAGGCTCTGCTCGCAAGCGTTGCTGCAGCGCGTGATCCTGCGCCAACACTCGCGCGGCGCTGCCCATCAGACTCGCCGTGGACTCGGCGCCGGCGATCACCAATTGCAGCATCACCGACGCGGCCTCGCGGTCGGTCAGCGCGCCTGTGTCCATCGCCGCGACGATGTCCTCGGTAACCGAGCCCGAGGCCGGATCAGCAAGTTGCGCCCGCAGATAGGAGAGGAACTCGATCATCTGTTGCCAGCAGTCGCCGAGTCGCTCCGGCGGTGCCACACCGCTCAGCAGATCAACGCCGGCATCTGCCCAGGAGTGGAGCCGCTCGCGGTCGTCGTGCGGGAGTCCAAGCCGATCCGAGATGATGGTGACGGGGATCGGGTTCGCCACATCGCGCATCCACTCGGTCTCGCCGGCCGCGGTGCAACGTTCGAGCGCGTCATCGACGAGGGAGTGGATCGGAGCTTCGAGGGCAGCGAGGCGCGCCGCGGTCAACGTACGGTTCATGAGCCTGCGCTGCGCGGTGTGGATCGGCGGGTCCTGCGTCGCCAGCACGTCAACCGCGCCGATCGCGTCTGGATCGCCCTCCAGCACGACGGGGTTGCCGCCTCCGCCCGCGTAGACGACCGCGGAGATGTGGCTGGAGAAGTCCTCGGGCCGCGCGCAGGCGTCGACCACGTCGGCATGCCTGGATACCAACCAGATCCCGGTCTGGGCGATCTGATGCACGGGCGCGTCGCGCTGCAGCTCCGCATACAGCGGATACGGCTGCTCGAGCGTGGCGGGATCGAAGGGATCCATCGCGGCTAGACAGCGCTCATCGGAGGCGCGACAGGACGTCGCCGGCTTGTGTGACGATCCGCTCCACGAGCTCGGCCACCGTGGGCAGATCGTCGATCATCCCGACGACCTGACCGCTGGCCATCACGCCCAAGCTCGTGTCGCCGTCAACCATCGCCTTGCGCAGCAGCATCGGGGTGTTCGCCGCCATCACGACCTGGTTCCAGGTCAGCTCGCGGGTCTTGCGCATCGCGCGCCCTTCGCGCGCCATCGAGCCCAGCGACGTGCGTGTCAAACCCTTGAACTTGAGCGCGTTCTCGATTGCGCGCAGCACGTCGGATGCGGGACCGCTCCGCTCGAGGCGGTCGATGAACGGCGTGCGCAGGACGCGGTGCGGTACGCCATCGACCTTCGTCGTGACGACGGTGTCGTTGACGGTGCGCTCGAGGTAGAACCGCTTCACCTCGTCGGGCACCTCGCAGTCCTGGGTCAGCAGGAACCGGGTTCCCATCGCGATGCCCGATGCGCCGTAGGCGAGCGCGGCCACGAGCCCGCGACCGTCGAAGAACCCGCCGGCCGCGATGACCGGGACATCGACCGCATCCACGACCTGGGGTAGCAGCAAGGTCGTGGCGACCGGACCGGTGTGGCCGCCCCCTTCGCCGCCTTGTACCAACACCGCATCGACACCCATCGCGACGACTTTCTCGGCGTGTCGCTTCGCGCCGATCGACGGGATCACCTTGACGCCGCCGGTCCGCAGCCGCTGTATCAGCTCGGGCTTCGGCGCCATCGCGAAGCTCGCGACAGCGACGTCCTGTTCGACCAACGCATCGATGGCCGCCAAGATGTCCGGCTGGTCGGCGCGCAGGTTGACCCCGAACGGCTTCGGCGTGAGCGTCTTGGTGAGCGCGATCGCCGCCTCGAGCTCCTCCAGCGACATCGTTGCCGCGCCCAGGATGCCTAGACCGCCGGCGTTGGACGTGGCGGCGGTGAGCCGGGGCGTTGAGACCCAGCCCATCCCCGTCTGCACGATCGGCACCTCGATGCCCAGCAGCTGGCACAGCGGTGTATGCAACACGCTCATACAGGCACCTCGGTCGAGCGCAGACCCTTCGGGTCGAGGACGTCGCGGATCAACTCCAGCTCGGCATCGGTCGGATCCCGGGTCTCGGAGACATCGTCGATCGCGAGCGTGAACCCGGTATTGGTCACGACCTCGTCGACCTCCACGCCCGGGTGCACGCTTCGCAGGCGCGCGCGCCGATCCGAGGTCTCGAAGTCGAGAACGCACAGGTTCGTCACGACGCGTCGGATCTCGTGTGCGCCGCGATCCCAGCCGACGCCGCTGACCATGTCGATCCTCTCCACGAAGGTGCGCGCCGAGTGGTTGGGCACCCAGTACGACGTTGGGTGACTGATCGTGTTCCCCGGCGCGCCGCGAACGCCGATCAGCTGTCGCGTCGGCGTCTGCCAGTCCCCGATGCAGGAGATGTTCTGATTGCCGTGCCGGTCGATCTGGGTCGCGCCCATCATGACGTGGCGCCTCCCGCTCCAGACCATCTCGAACACCGACCGGAAGGGGAGCCATCCCTCCACGACCTTCTCGGTCGAGCCGAGTGCGAGGTCGTTCGCGACGAGGAAGGCTTCGCCGTCGGAGAGCAACAGGTCGGGCTCGAAGGTCGCGCGCGCCAGTCGAGCACCGATGGTCGGGATCCAGCCGAACGCACTGGCCAGCACCGCGCCGTCTCCGCGCCAGGCCTCCGCACAAGCGACCACGCAGTACTCGGCGCGCGTGATGTCGCTCACGTGAGAGCTACCTGCCGCTGATACGCGTGCTCGTCGACGTCGATGTAGGTCGCGCGGAAGGCAGGCCAGGCATCCCCGGTTGCGGCGGCGTAGGTCTTCTGGAAGGCCTCGTCGCGCCCGTAGTCGGGCTCGCACGACGTGAAGTGCGCGCCGTGCGGCGTCTCGACGACGCCGTCCACCATCGAGCGGTTGATGCGCAGCGAGTGGAACGAGCCGTCGAAGGACTCCACCAGCTTCTCGCACGACACGAACCGCTTCGAGGCCGCCTGTAGGAAGATGTCGTCGAAGTACAGATCCGGGCCGAGGAACTGCGCGTTGCCGCGCTGGTCTGCGCGGTTCATGTGCACGATGGCGAGATCCAGCCGCAGCGGCGGCACCGCGACGACTTCCTCATCTCCGTACGGAGACCGCACGGTTCTCAGCGATGGGTTCACTTTCATCACGTCCGAGCCGAGTCCGGCGCGCGTCGGCAGGAAGGGCACGCGCCACGCGGCGGCCTGCAGGCCGAGGTAGAACATCCCTTCGTCGAGCTCCGTCGCCTCGATGGTGCCCGACTCTCGCGCGGTGCGGAAGTGCGGCTCGAGCGGGATGGAGTCAAGCGTCACGAAGCCGAACACGACGCGCTTGACCTTGCCCGTCGCGCACAGAACGCCGACATCGGGACCGCCGTAGCTCACCACCGTGAGATCCTTGACTGACGACCGCGCGATCGCGCGCACCAGTGCCATCGGCTTGCGCCGCGAGCCCCAGCCACCGATCCCGATCGTCATGCCGTCACGGAGCTCCGCAACGACCTCGTCGATGGTGGTTCGTCGGTCCACGCTCACTTGTCGAAGCTGGCGTCGCGCTTCTCGATGAATGCGCGGCGCGCCTCGTCGCTGACGCCCGAGAGGTTCAGCTCGTAGGTGAAGCCTTGCTCGTAGCGGTACGAGCGTTTGACGTCGATCGGGTCGATGCCGTTCAAGGACTCCTTCGCGCGCCGGATGATCGTCGGCGACTTGGCGGCGATGTCTGTTGCGAGCTCGAGCGCGGCGCCGCGGAGGTCGTCCGCAGGTACGACGCGCAGCACCGAGCCGAAGTGGAGCAGTTCCTGTGCGGTGGCACGCGCGCCCGTGTAGACCATCGCCCGCATCTTGTGTTGCGGCACGAGGCGCGCCAGGTGCGTCGCGGCTCCGAGCGCGCCGCGATCGACCTCGGGCAGTCCGAAGGGGGCCTCCTCGGAGGCGATGACGATGTCGGCATTGCCGGCGATCCCGATCCCACCGCCGAGGCAGAATCCGTGCACGGCAGCGATGACGGGAACGGCACACTCGTAGACGGCGGCGAACGCGGCGTAGCAGCCGCGGTTCACGCCAACGATCGCGCCGGGGTCGGCCTGGAGCTCCTTGATGTCGACGCCGGCGCAGAACCCGCGCCCCTCGGCGCGCACGATCACGACGCGGACGGCCTCGTCCTCACCCACCGAGCGCAGCGCGTCGGCGAGCTCGAACCAACCTTTCACGGGCAAGGCGTTGACCGGCGGATGGTCGATCACGACCTCCGCGATACCGCCGTCGAGCTGCTGAGAGATGCCCATGAGGGTTTCTGATAGACCGTCAGAAACCCTACCACGGTGCGCTCGGGCAACACGGGCGGCGCAGCCGGGTCCGGCGTGGCACGATGCCCCCGATGGCGTACCGGGGACTCATCCGCGACGGGCAGCGGTGGACCCTGCGCCGCCGGTGGACCCACCGTCCCCGTTGGCGCTGGCCGTTGCCTGCGAGAGAGCACGTACCGCGCGCGTCGAAGACCGGCCGAAGCGATGGATGGTGGTTGCCCGACGTTCTGCCACACGACGTCGAGGGGTTCTTCAT
>JBKJXT010000274.1:0-5295 GCA_046716205.1 Actinomycetota bacterium | reverse complement strand
GAGCGACTCAGCGCACTAGACGCACAGTTCCTGCACCTCGAGACCCCGAGCGTGCACATGCATGTGGGGGGACTCGTCGTCCTCGATCCCTCAACCCGCCCACACGGACCGTTGCTGTTCGCCGACCTGGTGGATCTGATCGCGCGACGCGTGCACCTGGTGCCTCGCTTCCGGCAGCTCATCATGCCCGTCCCTTTCAACGCCGGACGGCCGGTCTGGGTTGACGACCCGAACTTCGACGTCACCTTCCATCTGCGCCGTGCCGCGTTGCCCGCGCCCGGCGGGCGTCGCGAGCTGACCGACTTCGTGCAGCGCGTGCAGTCCCGGCCGCTTGACCGCAGCAAGTCGCTGTGGGAGATGTACTTCATCGAAGGGCTCGAGGACGGCGCCATCGCGCTGCTGTCCAAGGTCCACCACGCGATGATCGACGGCGTCTCGGGGATCGACATCGCAACGGTCTTGCTGGACTTCACCGTCGAGCCACGACGGGTCGAGCCGGTCGCCTTCGTGCCCGAGCCGCCGCCGTCGGCGCGCGACCTCTTCCTGGATGCGATCCGCGAACAGGTGGCCAACCCGATCCGGAC
The DNA here is from genome assembly GCA_046716205.1 of Actinomycetota bacterium. Taxonomy (GTDB): domain Bacteria; phylum Actinomycetota; class AC-67; order AC-67; family AC-67; genus JBKJXT01. Next base: position 4,711 of record JBKJXT010000274.1, on the reverse strand, counting down.
CGGCGTCGAAGTGCTCGAGCAAGCCGTTCGGGCACCGTCGCAAGCGCTCGCGCAAGCCCAGCAGGTCCTCGGCGGTCTCGGATCCTTGGTTGCCGCCGGCCAGGCACCCGACAGTCCGTTCAACCGCATGGTGGGGCCGAACCGCCGTATCGATGTAGTCGAGGCACCCGTCACCGACTTCAAGGCGATCAAGAACGCGCTCGGCGGTACCGTGAACGACGTCGTGCTCAGCGTCGTGGCGGGCGCGCTGCATCGCTTCCTCGAGCAGCGCGGCTTCGCGACCGCGGGCATGTCACTACGAACGATGGTGCCGGTCTCGACGCGAGACGAGTCGCAGCGCATGGCGCTAGGCAACCGGGTCACGAACATCTTCGTGAACCTCCCCGTTGGACCGATGGACGCGGCGAAGCGTCTCGCGGCGATCAGCGCGACCACCAAAGACCTGAAATCCTCACACCAGGCGATCGGCGCGTCGGCACTGATGAACCTCGGGACGTGGGCACCTCCGACGTTGCACGCGCTGGCGGCGCGTACCTTGTCGCGTGGCCGCTTCATCAACCTCGTCGTGTCCAACGTCCCCGGGCCACAGATCCCGCTGTATCTGGGCGGCGCGCGCGTCGTCGTCACCTACCCCTTGATGCCGCTCGGGGAGTCGTGTGCGTTGTCGATCGCCGTCACGAGCCTCGCGGGCGTGATGGGGTTCGGCCTGACCAGCGACTGGGACTCACTGCCGGACATCGATGTGCTGCGCGAGGAGATCCTCAACGCCCTGGACGACCTACGGAAGGCCGCGCAGCTCTAAGACACACGCTTGGGGTACCAAGCGTGCTAGCCTTTTCTCATGCCCAGGGAAGAGGCTTGGAAATCGCTCGGGGAGTTCATCCGCTCCCAGCGGCGGCTCGCCGATCTCTCCTTGCGCCAGCTCTCGCAGGTCGCCAAGGTGTCGAATCCCTACCTCAGCCAGATCGAGCGGGGCATCCACAAGCCGTCGGCCGACGTGCTCAAGGCGATCGCAGATGGCCTCCAGATCTCTGCAGAAACGCTGTTTGCGCGGGTTGGGCTCATCGATCAAGGCAGCGCCGCGCCTCCGCCGGACGTGGAGCGGGCGATCAAGCTGGACCCGCGACTGTCGGCTTCCCACAAGGACGCCCTCATCAAGGTCTACCGCGGGTTCATCTCGACCTCCGAGTAGCTCCCCGTCTGCTTGACATACCAAGCACCCGCTCGGTAGAGTGCCGCTCGCACCGTCAGGTTCCCACCATCAGGAGGAAGACATGCCGAAGTACACCGACCTCGCAGGTACCGCAGGCGACACCGTCCTCGGCGCGATCGAAACCGCGCAGGACGCCGCCGTTTCCGCCGTTTCCACCGCCATCACGAGCGTGGAAGGCGTGCTCCCCTCGGTCAAGACGCTCACGCTCCCCGAGAGCATCCCGACGGCGTCCGACGTCGCGGAGACCACGTTCAGCCTGATCGAGAAGGTCGTCGCCAGCCAGAAGAAGTACACGCTCGGCCTGATCGGCGCGTTCAAGCCGCTGACCGAGAAGGTCGTCACCACCAACGGCAAGACCAAGGCTGCGAAGTAACCCACCGGCTCAGTCGAAGGGCCCCGGACGTCCGGGGCTCTTCGCGTTTCAGGACTCGGTCGTGCCCGCGGACGTGACGTCGCTCGCGCGGCTCGACTCGATCAGCCGGCGCGCCGGGCCGTCGAGCCACCGCTTGATCTCCTCGGCGACGCGCGGTGCGTCCTCGAGCATCGGGACATGCCCGCAGTGATCGAGCACGACGACATCCCAGTCTGTGCGCGCCTGACCCACGGCCTGCATCGCACTGAGCGGTACGAGGCGGTCCTGCGCGCCGGCGATCAGAAGCGTCGGCGCGCTGATCTCGCGCATCGCGGCCATCACGGGTCCGCGCCGAGCAAGGGTCCGGATCAGGCTTCGCGCAGCTTCGAGGAACGAGTTCATCGCCCACGGCATCTTGGCGCGCTCGTGGGCGAGCGCAACGGCGGCCTCGCGCACCTCGACGGGAACCGTTCGTGGATCCACCGTACAGAGGCGGAGCGTTTCTTCCGCGATCCCTTCCGGGCCGAGCGTGGCGAGCCGATGCTTCATGAACCGCTCGCCGAGGCCGGGAACGAGGTAGGTCGCGAACACGCGGGCCACCACCGGATCGACGGCGTCGGATACGCGACGCGGGACCGCAGGATCGATCAGCACGAGCCCGGCCACCATCGACGGTTCGGCGGCCGCGTACAGGATCGAGAGGAGTCCACCCATGGAATTGCCCACGAGGATCACCGGTCCGCCGGCCTCTTGGTCGATCAACCGGCCGAGGAAGGAGCGAGCAGCTCCGACGGATGCGCTGCGCCCTTCCAACGGCGTGCGCCCGAAGCCGGGGAAGTCAGGCACGATCACGCGACCGGTCGTTGCGAGCAGCGGTGCCAGCGCCATCCAATTCGTATGCGCGCCGCCGAGCCCGTGCACCAAGACGAACGTCGGGCCGTCTGCGGGCCCGTCGTACTCCACGATGTGCGTCGGTCCGTCGAGGTCGATCCAGCGGGTATGCACCGCAGGTGATGCTAACGCCGAACGCGCTTAGATGCGTCGAGGTGTGCCGCCCCATAGGCGATCACGGATCTCACGTTTGCGGACCTTGCCATTGTCGTCCCTGGGGAGCGCCGCCACGATCTCGATGTGCCGCGGACACTTGTACGAGGCGAGGTTCTGCGTGCAGAACTCCATCAGTTCCGCCTCGGTCACCGCGCCTCGGGGCTGCACGATCGCCCGCACGCGCTCCCCCCACTCCTCGTCGGGCTCTCCGACAACCGCGACGTCGGCGACCCCCGGATGCGAGAAGAGCACCGCCTCGACCTCCGCCGGGTACACGTTCGCGCCGCCGGTGATGATCAGATCCTGCTTGCGATCGGTCAGGAACAGATAGCCGTCGGCGTCGAGGTACCCCATGTCGCCGACGGTGAAGAGGTCACCGCGCCAGGCGGCCGCCGTCTTCTGGTCGTCGCCGGCGTAGCGGAAGCGCGCGCCGCCCGTCGGCGAGACGTAGACGGTGCCGGTTTCCCCCGGCGCGCACACCCGGCCGTCGTCGTCGAACACCCGCAGCTCGATCCCCGGCGCGGCGCGCCCCACGCTCCCCGGTTTCGCCTCCCACTCCTGTGCCGAGATGATGGTCGCGAGGCCCTCCGTCATCCCGTAGTACTCCCAGACGGCACCGGGCGGGAACAGCGACATGATCCGCCGCTTGATCTCGACCGGGCACGGGGCGGCGGCGTGCAGGATGCGCCGGATCGAGGAGAGGTCAGCGCGCACCTCGTCGAGGCCGAGGATGCGCACGAAGTTGATCGGCACCATGTGGCTCCATGTCACGCGCTCGTGTTCGATCACGCGCAGCGCTTCGGCCGCATCGAATCGCTCCATCAGCACCACCGTCTGGCCCAACAGCAACGCGTAGTTCGCGAAGGCGCACGGCGCGGTGTGGTACAGCGGCCCGCAGGCGAGATGGACGTTGTCTGCCCCCTCAACGCCGAAACGGGCCACGTAGGCACGGACGCCTTGGGCGTAGCCGGCGCGATCGACGTTGGCGCGCTCCACCGCTTTCGGGCGACCCGTCGTGCCGGAGGTGTAGTAGCGGAAGATCACCGGTGCCGCGTCGTTGGTAACCGGATCCGGCGGCTCGGCGTCGCGCGCCTGGTCGTAGCTGGAACCAAGGACCAGCATCCGCTCATCGCGCAGGGGTGCGTCGGCCTCGGCCACCACGACGGCCGACGATGAGTCCTCGATCATGAAGCGCATCTCGTCTTCTTTGGATCGCCACGACACCGGCACGACTTCCGCACCACACCGGGCCGCGCCGATCGCCGCTTCGAAGAACTCACCGCGGTTGCGCAGCGCGATCGAGACCCGGGCGCCGGACGTGACGCCTCGCCGTGCGAAGGCGCGCGCGACACGGTTCGCACGCCGATCCAGATCGGCGAAGGTCCACCGGAGGTCCCGCGCGACGATCGCGAGCTTGTCGGGCGTTGCGCGTGCGACGTTGGCGACGCCGGTGTCGGGCATGGGCGGCGACGCTAGCAATGCGTACCGAGCGCATGCAAAGATTGCGCGCCATGGACTTCGACGACGCGCCCGCCGATGCAGCGTTCCGTGCACAGCTGCGCGCCTGGCTGGGCGCGAACCATCCGGGGCCGATACCGGATGACCCCGACGATACGTTCGCGTTCCGCGTGAGATGGCAACGCGACCTCGCCGAAGCGGGGTTCGCGGCGCCCGGCTGGCCGGCGGCGTTCGGCGGCCGGGACGCCTCGGTCGCCCAGGCGATCATCTTCCAGGAAGAGCTGGCCCTGGCGCGGGTCCCGCCGGTGATCAACGCGATGGGGGTCTGGAACATCGCGCCGGCGATCCTCGAGCACGGCACCCCATCGCAGCAGCAACAGTGGCTGCCGCCGATGCTGAGCGCACAGGAGATCTGGTGCCAGGGGTTCAGCGAACCGGGAGCGGGTTCAGACCTCGCCGCGCTGAGCACGGCGGCGGTCCGTGATGGCGACGACTACGTCATCAACGGTCAGAAGGTCTGGATCTCCCTGGGGCATCGGGCCGACCGGTGTTTCCTGTTGTGCCGGACCGACCCGTCGCTGCCCAAACACAAGGGGCTGTCCACGATCGTCGTCGACATGCACGCGCCCGGGGTCGAGGTG
>JBKJXT010000273.1:0-3579 GCA_046716205.1 Actinomycetota bacterium | reverse complement strand
GGCGACCCCGGGCTCAGCGGCTGGACGATCACGCTGGTCGACTCGGAGACCGGCGGGGACAACGTGCACCTGACCGCTCTGACCAGCTCGACGGGCTACTACGAGTTCCAGGTCGATCCCGGCAACTACGAGGTGTGCGAAGTCCAGCAGAGTGGCTGGACGCAATCGATGCCGGGCGGCGACGGCTGTTACGACATCACGCTGGCGTCGGGCGATCTGCACGCGAACAACGACTTCGGCAACTTCCGCAACGGCGTGAAGTCGGGCAAGAAGTTCGAGGACTTCAACGGCAACGGAGCGCGTGACGCGACCGAACCGGGCGTGCCGAACGTGACGATCAACCTGACCGGCACGGACGGTCTCGGCAACGCCGTAAGTCTGAGCGACGTCACCGACTCGAGCGGCAACTACTCCTTCAGCGTGCCGCCCGGAACCTACGTCGTCTGCGAGGAGATCCCCGCCAACTGGACGCAGTCCTTCCCCGCATCGGGTGCGGACTGTGGAGCCAACGGCTTCGGTTACGACGTGCTGATGACGTCGAACGGAAGTCATCCCGACAACGACTTCGGGAACTTCCGCAACGCAGCGAAGCTCGGGATGAAGTTCGAGGACCTGAACGCCGACGGCACCAAGGACGCCGGCGAACCTGGTCTGGAGGGTTGGACGATCACGCTCGACGGAACCGATGGGCGCGGTCGCGCGGTCAACACCTCGACGGTGACCGGTCCCGACGGCTCGTACTCCTTCAGCATCCCGCCGGGACAGTATGAGGTGTGCGAAGTGCAGCAGGCGGGTTGGACGCAGTCGATGCCCGGTGGCGACGGGTGCTACGACATCGACCTGGGCTCCGGCGTCGAGGAAATCGACAACGACTTCGGCAACTTCCGCAACGCGACGAAGTCTGGCACGAAGTTCAACGACCTCAACCGCAACGGTGCGCGCGACGAAGGCGAGCCGGGTCTGGCCGATTGGGTGATCACGCTCTTCGGCACCGACGGTCTCGGCAACGCGGTCGAGCTCACCCGGACAACCGACGCCGACGGCAACTACAGCTTCACGGTGCCGCCGGGCGTGTACACGGTGTGCGAGGTCGTCGAGACGCACAAGCTGTGGGTGCAGAGCTACCCGGCCGAAGGCGCGGACTGCTCCGAGGACGGAGGCGGCGTTGGGTATGCGATCACGCTCACATCGTTCCAGACAGAGGCCGGCAACGATTTCGGCAACTTCCTGCCGAACCCGGCGATCCAGATCGTGAAGCTCGTCTCGGTGAACGGATCCGAGCCGGCGCACGAGGCCAGCGGCAACCCCGGCGACACGGCGACCTACACATACGCGGTCACCAACACCGGCGAGGTTCCGCTGGTGGACGTATCGGTCGATGACGACAAGCTGGGGCACATCGGGATCATCGATCGTCTGGAGGTTGGCGAGACCGTTACGCTCACCAAGAGCACGACGCTCGGCAATTCGCCGGTGATCAACATCGCGGTGGCGTCGGGTCGTGACGAGATCGACCGAGAAGTGAGCGATGACGACACCGCAGAAGTGACCGTGGTGTTGGCCTTGCTTCCGAAGACGGGCAGCGACACGCGGCTCGGCTTGGAAATCGGCTTCGGGTTCCTCGGCGTCGGGATCGTGCTCGTCGGATTTTCCCGGCGGCGCCGTCCGACGGAGGATACGGACGCAGTCTGAGGTTCGGGCCGGGCGCGCTCTCGTTCGAGGCTGCGCGCCCGGCACCACCTTCGAACACTCCTTGTAGCCGGGATATAGGCACGCTGCGCTATCACTCTTGGGATGCAAGCCCCGGGTGTGGTCAGGACCGGCATGGTTTCTAGTCTCGGATGTCTATAGACCCACCACCCTGCGTGGTCCACCATTGCTGTCAATCGACAGGAAATGGAGACAACGCAGATGAAGAAGTTGACCAGGCGGGTCGCCCCGCTCATCACCCTGGTCGCTCTCGTTCTCATGGCGACGGTGCCCGTGGCACTCGCCGTCGAGAACCCCGAGCTGATCGCCGGCAACCCGACGTGCACCGACATCGGGCTGCTGGAGCTGACGCGCTTCGACGACGGTCCCGGCGACGGAACGCACACCCAGGCCGGCGCGACCATCACCGTCAACGGTGGATACGTTGACTGGTCGAGCCCGACCACGCCGATCGACGCCGTGATCGTGAAGGCGAGCCCGGCCGCGAACGTTTACCGCTACGACGAGGCAACGTCGGGTACCGGACTCGTCACGCCGATCAACACGAGGAACGACCAACCCCACGACGTGAGCCACGTGTCGCTGTGCTACGACGTCGCGCCGGTCGTCGTCGAAGAAGAGATCATCGAGGAAGACCCGGACCTCGACGAAGAGATCATCGAGGAAGACCCGGAGCTCGAGGTCGTCGAGGACAAGGACGACGAGGTCCTCGTTGAGGACGACACCGAGATCGATGACGACAACGAGGGCGGAGAGACCATCGTCCTGGCAGACCGCTACGTGCGCGCCGCTCCGGCAGCGCTCGCTACGACCGGCCAGCCGCTCAAGGACGTCGCTGTCCTCGGTCTGCTGATCCTGATGCTGGGCGCGCTCGCACTAACGTTGTCCAAGCGCGACAGCAGGTCGGTGCGCGACTAAGGGAGCGCGTAACGACCACCGGCCGCGCACTTGTGATGGGGTGCGCGGCCGGTTCCATCTCCGGCTCATTCACGCGGGCATACGACCCCCAGCCGGTACTGGCCGACGGTGTGGGCAGGCGCGCGTAGACTTCCTAGAGTCACGGGAGGGCTACGGTAATTGGCAACCGGCCGGTCTTGAAAACCGGTGAACCGGCGAGTGTCGGTGTGGGGGTTCGAGTCCCTCGCCCTCCGCTGACCAGCGGAAACGCTGCTTCACGCCCTCGTCCCTCCCACTGTCTGAGTCTGGGCTGGGACCGAAATGGGACCGAAGGTGAAGTGGCGATTGGGCCCGCACGACCCGCGCAACCCCAAAGTTCACGCGGGGTCAGCGCGTCATGCGCCTGCGCTGGCGACCTTAGGCCCACCTCGATCTCGCCGATACCGTCGGGTGTGAGCACCACCGTTGCGAGCGTCCCACGACCCACGCTTCGATCCCGTCGACCAATCAGGGCGTTGGTCGTCTGTCCGAGAGGCAGCCGGAGTGATGTTCCGTTGCCGACTGGTTCGGCTCCTTGAGGGCGGAGGCCATCTCATCTACCTCGAACTCGACGGCTGCACCGGTCTCGAGGGAAACGATCTGCGGCCAGTTCGGGAACTCGCCTTCGACGAGTCGCGTGGCCCCGAAAGGCCGAGCCGGGAGACAACACGACAGCCGATGCGCCTTCAGGATCGGGAACGCGGACCGGGACTGCGCCGCCAGCACTTGCGGAGTCGCTTGGCCACTCCTTGACTACACGAGCGGGAACGAGCATCGTCGGGTCTCTCACCGCGCCCCTGACATCACCTGAGGTCGCTCCCGCAATGGCCGCCGTCGGGTAGGGGTATCCGGGGAATCTACGAATCTGAGTTCATTGAGGGGACATGGGGAAGAGGCGGAAGGCGAAGGGTAAGAGGAAGCCGGTAGCGTCTC
>JBKJXT010000272.1:0-6601 GCA_046716205.1 Actinomycetota bacterium | reverse complement strand
CCGCCGAAGAGATCGTTCGTCGCGCCCCAGTCATCCAGATGCCGCGTCGCAGCGGTGTGGTGCGTCGCAGCGTGGCCGTCGGTGTGGCAGCCGCGATGATCGGCGCCTTCCCGGTGGCCGCCGCAGCCAAGTCGCTGCCCGGCAGCCCGCTCTTCGGCCTCAAGGTCCGCATGCAGCACGCGCAGATCGCGATGTTCGGTGGAGCGGTGCAGGATGGCTTCAGCCACGCACGCCTCGCGCAGCAGCGGATCGACGAAGCGCAGCAGCTGATCGCGCTGGGCGGAGACTCCAGCCACATCGCGCTGGCCCTGCGTCTGTCCGACCAAGAGCTCAACGCAGCCCGCACCTTGATCCTGGACAACACCACCGACCCGCTGTCGCTGAACAAGCTGGCAGCGATCGCGGCGGACTCCGAGGACAGGATCGCCTCGATGACGGGGATGAGCGGCGAGTCGGCGGACCAGCGCGCGAGCGCACTGCAGACGAGCAAGCTGATCCAGACCGACGTGGCGAAGGTGCTCGGTCTCGAAGGCATCCGGTTGATGCAGGTGCCTCCGACATCGACGCTGACGACGACCAACAGCGTCTCCGGCGGGACCACGTACTCGAGCGACAGCTCCGGCGGCTCGAGCACCGACTCCGACGGCAGCGGCGGCACGAAGTCCATCAAGTCGACCCCGAACACCCCGGACAAGCCCAAGGGTCCGGATGACAACAGGGACCTGGACGCTCCCGGTACCGGCTGTCAGATCTTCGGTGCGGATGACTTCGGTGACACGTTCACGCTGGTGACTCGGGCGACCTGCGGCCAAGGCCGCTAAGCCCGACTCGAAACCCGGAGTGGCCCCCGTCAGGGGGCCGCTTCACTTTGGGGGTGCTACCAGGTGAAGGTGAAGCTTCCGTTCACCGCTGACGCGAGGCCTCCGCCTTCGTCGATCTCGGGGCCGGCCCAGCGAACACGATGACGTAGCGCGCCCGGTCGCTGACCTATCGCGGAGCGGGCAGGGGAGACGGTGGATCGCCACGCTGGACCGCCGCGACTACTCGATGGTCCGACCTAAGCATGTCGAGGCCTTCACCCTGGTGCCGTAGTCGCCGCGGCCGGGCGTAAGGCCCGCCTCCATCATCCCGTCGAACACTTTTGCTGCGTTGTGTCCGGATGTGAGTGGTTCCACATACAAAACGTCGCGACCTGGGGGATGGGCGCCGCCCCGCCCGGGGGATTCGGCGCTCGTCGAGGGATCCCTCTCAAAGATCGGGCTGAGTTGAGGTCCATATAGGACCTCAACTCAACAATCTTTCGTCGCGGCCGATCCACGGTGCATGCGGGCGCGCCTGGCTTGGTCACATTCGCGGACTTTGCCTGCCGAAAAAGGGCTAGGACTTTCTCATCTACACCGAACAACCGGGCTAGACCGTCGTTTTCATAGTCGGAAGGGACATGCGGGGCCAAGGCCAATCAGGGGGCCGAAACCCGTAGGAGCAGGACGGAATACAGCGGAGAACCTCGAAAGCCGCGAAGCCGTCCAGATGAGGGAGATGGGTTTATGCAGTCGAGGCGGGTGACTCAGAACCAGGCAACGGCAACGCGAGCACGTCGCGTCTCGTTGGACCTTACGGATCGGCAGGACGTACTGGACCTCAAGATGGCCGAGGTCCTGGCGCGGATCGAGCGAGTGCAGTCGATGGCTCTACAGGCAGCGGGGACCATGTTGGCAGGACAGCGGTAAACAGCACCAGCACCTTGATGGGGGCGAAATGAAAAGACTTGGAGCACTGGCGATGACGGCGGCGATCTGCGCTGCCGTCATCGGCGTGCTCCCGGTCAAGGCGAGCGACAACCTCTGCGTCAAGATGGACCTGAAGATCGGCATGAGCTGCGGCTACCACGTCGCGTTCGACGACCTGCCTCTGCGGTTCGAATACAACGCCGCCGACGTGCCGGCGGACATGAAGAGCGTCGCGGCAGCCGCGATCAGGAACTCGATCCAGACGTGGAACGCCGCGTGGCCGATGAAAGGGCCGGACCCGACGTGCACCGCGCTCTGCTACGGCGGCACGACGACGCGTATCGCCGGCGTCAAGGACGGTCATCACGTGATCCAGTTCGGTGACCCGTCGGTGTGCAACAGCACCGGCGTCGCCGTCGCCTGCTTCTGGTACGAAGCTTCGACTCCTGCCGCGAAGCACCTGCGGATCAAAGAGGTCGACGTCATCCTCAGCACGGCCATCGACTGGACCCAGGTCGCAGACATCAGCGTCGACCGCGTTATCGGCGAGGGTCTTACAATCGCCGGCGGCGATGGCTCGGCGAAGCTCGATCTGCAGTCGACCGTGACGCACGAGTTCGGACATGCGCTCGGTCTCGAGCACGTGGGCGACCCTTCGCGCGAGTACCCCGGGCGGATCGGCGAAGCTCCGTACGCGATCCAAACGATGTACTGGGCGGCACTCACGGGGGTAGCCAACAAGCGGACGCTGGAGGCCGGAGACATCGCGATCTTGCAGTATCAGGCGTACCTGTCGGCGGACGACGACTGAGCATCAAGGTTCGGGGCGGGGTTGCCGGACTCACGTGAACGACGGACCTGGCGCGGCCCACCCGGGGGGAAAGCTGCTCCGCCCGAACCTGTTCCACCCGATCTTGAATCTGCACAAATCAGAACCGCTTCACCCGTCGACAGGAATCTTCGGACCGCGCACCGAAGGACTACATCGATGCTCACACGCAGTCGTGCTTTCCGCAGAAGCCTCGCCATGATGGCGCTGGCGTCGGTGCTCGCGATCGTTCCGTTGTCGGCGCAGGCCGACGGCGAGCCGCGTGGCGGCCCCGACCACATGCAAGAGGGCTGCGAGATCCCCGGTAGCGGCGACGGCCTGGGCGACACCCTCGCTCTGGTCACGCGCCTCACCTGCGGCTAAGACCGGCTATCTCCCCGGCGGATCACACCGCACCGCCGTACACTCGGAGCCCGATGGCCTCCCCGCGCTCCTCGATGACCACCTCTGCCGGCGTCCAGATCGCCAGGCTGTTCGGCATCCCGTTGATCATCCACGGGTCGTGGGTCATCTCGCTGGGCATCCTGTCGCTGGTGGCGAGCCAAGCGATCATCCCCGACATCGCGCCCGCGGCTCCGCCGGCCGTGACGCTCGTGTTGTCGCTGATGTTCGGCGTCGTGATCGCCGCATGCATCGTGGTGCACGAGCTCGCGCATTGTCTGGTGGCGCGCGGGTACCGGCTGCCGGTGCGCCGGATCACGCTGTTCGCCTTCGGTGGCGTGTCGCAGATCGAGCGCGAGGCTCCGGGCCCCGCTGCCGAGTTCCACATCGCGGTGGCGGGTCCGCTGGCGAGCCTCACGATCGCCGGCGTCTTCGGCGTCATCGCGCGGGTCCTCGATCCCCAGACGCAGGCGCTCGTTGGGCCCTGGGGCGGCGTCGCCTTCATCAACCTCGCGCTCGCGATCTTCAACCTGATGCCCGCATTCCCGATGGACGGCGGCCGCATCCTGCGGAGCGGACTATGGGGAGCGGTGCGCGATCGTGCACGCGCCACGCGCTGGGCGGTCGTCGTCGGCCACATGTTCGCCGGCGGCCTGATCGCGCTGGGCGTGGTGTCGATCGTGCTGAGCTACGTGCGCGAGGAAGCCGGTGACCCACTCGGATCGGCGTGGACGATCTTCATCGGCTTCTACATCTACCAAGCGGCCAGTAGCGCAGGAAGCACCGAAGGCGCGGATGAGCCGAACCGCACCCCGTTCCAGCCGCCGCCGATGCGGGGGCCGCGATGAGCGCGCCTTTCGAAGCCGGCGAGCGCGCTCTGTTCATCGACAAGAAGGAGCGGCGCTACCTCGTCACGCTGAAGGCCGGCGGTCAGTTCCATACCCACGCCGGCTTCGTGCACCACGACGAGGTGATCGGCCAGCCCGAAGGCGCGCGGGCGGTCACCGCGTCGGGCGCGCCCTTCATCGTCGTGCGCCCATCCATCACCGACTTCGTGCTGAAGATGCCGCGAGGCGCGCAGGTGGTGTATCCGAAGGACATCGGCGCGATCTTGGTCGGCGCGGACATCCATCCGGGAGCGGTCGTGCTGGAGGCAGGGACGGGATCGGGCGCTCTCACCATCGGGTTGCTGCGCGCGGTGGGCGATCTCGGCCGCATCATCACCTACGACCTTCGGCAAGAGTTCGCCGACAAGGCGCGCGCCAACATCGAGGCGTTCTTCGGCAAGCTTCCTGGATCCCTGGAGATGCGCGAGGGCGACGTCACCGCGGCAGACGTCGGCGTCCAGGTCGACCGGATCGTGCTGGACATGCCGGAGCCGTGGCGCGTCACACCGGTGGCGCTGCGGTGGCTGCGCCCGGGCGGCGTGTTCGCCTCCTACGTCCCGAGCATCGTTCAGGTCTCACAGGTGACCGATGCGTTGCGCGCCGCAGGCTTCATCGACGTGCTGACGACCGAGACGCTCGTGCGGACCTGGCACGTCGAGGGGCAATCGGTCAGGCCCGACCATCGGATGGTCGCACACACCGGTTTCATCACCACGGCGAGGTTCCTTGGTGAGTAACGCCCGTTTCGTCCAGCGCGAAAGGTCCGATCGGAAAGTTGACTCGACGCCGAACTGTGACGATAGAGATGGGTAAGGGTGCGCCGGTCGCTGGGGCCGGCGAACCTGTGAGGGGCAGCAGCGAAGGTCGTTGTCGGTCTACCGAGCGCTCTTGAACGCCGTCCGTATAATCGGCGAGCAGGAGTGGACTCACCCGCCACCAGCGATCCCCGCTCCGCTCAGGAGGTGTGAGCCCGGTGCAAAGCGCAGGGTTCGACGAACAGGAGCTCCACGAGGCTCGCAAGGAACTCGCTTCGCTTCGCCTGCAGCTGCGTCACCTCGAGGAAGAAACCTCGATCCTGCGCAAGCGCGTCCAAGACCCCAGCGGTCAGGTGAAGCTGCTCGACGAGAAGCTGTCCGAGGCGCGCGCCCGGCTGACCCAGGCCTTGTCCCAGAACGAACGGCTGACGACCGCGCTGAAGGAAGTGCGCGAGCAGATCGTCGCCTTGAAGGAAGAGGTCGAGAAGCTTTCCCAGCCGCCGTCGGGCTTCGGGCATTTCATCGCGACGAACGAAGACGGTTCGATCGACATCTCCACGGGCGGACGCAAGCTCCGCGTGAACGTGGCGGCCGAGATCGATCCGAAGTCGTTGGTCCGCGGACAAGAGTTGATGCTGAACGAAGCGATGAATGTGATCTCCGTTCGCTCGTTCGAGACCCAAGGTGAGGTCGTCACCCTCAAAGAGATCCTGGACGCGGATCGTGCGATCGTCGTCGGACACACCGACGAGGAGCGCGTCGTACATCTCGCCGATCCGCTGCGCGCGATGTCGCTTCGGTCGGGCGATCTCCTCATGCTCGACGCGCGCTCCGGCTACGTGTTCGAGCGCTTGCCGAAGCCCGAGGTCGAGGAACTCGTCCTCGAAGAGGTGCCCGACATCCAGTACTCCGACATCGGCGGGCTCGGCAACCAGATCGAGGCCATCCAGGATGCGGTCGAGCTTCCGTTCCTTCACACCGAGCTGTTCATCGAGCACCAGCTGAAGCCACCCAAGGGCGTGCTGCTGTACGGGCCGCCGGGCTGTGGCAAGACCTTGATCGCGAAGGCCGTCGCGAACTCGCTCGCCAAGCGCATCGGCGAGAAGCTCAAGAACGAGAACGCGAAGGCGTACTTCCTTAACATCAAGGGTCCCGAGCTGCTGAATAAGTATGTGGGCGAGACCGAGCGGCAGATCCGTCAGATCTTCCAGCGCGCCAAAGAGAAGTCCGACGAGGGCTTCCCGGTGATCGTGTTCTTCGACGAGATGGACTCGTTGTTCCGCACGCGCGGCAGCGGGGTCTCCAGCGATGTGGAGAACACGATCGTGCCGCAGCTGCTGGCCGAGATCGACGGTGTCGAGACGCTGTCCAACGTCATCGTGATCGGCGCATCCAACCGCGAGGACATGATCGACCCCGCGATCCTGCGTCCCGGCCGGCTCGATGTGAAGATCAAGATCGAGCGACCCGACCCGGACGGCGCGCGCCAGATCTTCAACATCTATCTGCGCGACGACCTGCCGTTCGATCCCAACGAGGTTAAGGCCGCGGGCGGCGTCGAGCCGTTCCGCCAGGAGCTGATCGACGCGACGGTTGAGCGCATGTACGCAGAAGACGAGTCGAACCGCTTCCTGGAGGTCACCTACGCCAACGGCGACAAGGAGGTCCTGTTCTTCAAGGACTTCAACTCGGGCGCGATGATCGAGAACGTGGTGGCGCGCGCCAAGAAGGAAGCGATCAAGCGGCTCCTGGCGACGGGCGCGAAGGGGATCCGGAAGGAGGACCTCTTCCACGCGATCCGCGACGAGTTCAAGGAGAACGAGGATCTGCCCAACACCACGAACCCCGATGACTGGGCTCGGATCTCCGGCAAGAAAGGTGAGAGGATCGTCTACGTCCGCACCCTCATCAGTAAGGACGAGGGGCAGTCGAAGTCGATCGAGAACATCAACACTGGGCAGTACCTGTAGCCAGCGACCGGTCGGGGCGCGGCCGACCGCATGTCGGGGCACCCTCGCC
>JBKJXT010000271.1:0-3535 GCA_046716205.1 Actinomycetota bacterium | reverse complement strand
GTGCCGGAACCGAGCGAACCGTCGCCTTCCGCCTGCTGTACGAAGCGGCGCGCCCGGCCGCCGCAGCGGTTCGCCCACCCCGGCCGACCATCGATCCGACGCAGCCGCGGTGGCAACGCGCCTTCGTTGCCCTGACCGCTCTGCGTCACCGCCAGCGCGCCGCGCTGACCCTGCGCCACGTGCTCGGCGAGTCGGTCGAGAACGTGGCGACCGTCCTGGGTCTGAGCCTGACCGAGGCGCGCACCGTTGTCACCTCCGCCACAGCGTCGCTGCTGCGTGCGCTTGGGGAGCCGCTGGACGTGCGGCGCGCGCTGAGCGAGGCGGGCGCCCGCATGACGCTCGAGCACGTGCCGCTCCAGACCAACGCGCCGCCGCCGCATCTGCCGCGACCCGTCACGCGCACGCTGCTGGGCGCACCGTTGCGCCTGGCGACCACCGCCGAGGGGACCTCTGCAGTCGAGGCCTTCCTGGCGCGCGCCGAGTGCTTCGTGCCGGACCTGGCAGACACACCTGCTCGCCCGACCGCTGTTCCTTCCACGCCGCCGGTCGTCGTGCGGCCGGGGCGCCTCCGGTACGCGCTGGGTGGGGCCCTCGTTCTGCTCGCCATCACCATGCTGACGCCGGCCAACGGCGGCGCGCCGGTGGTCCACCCCTCCGGGCACGAGGCAGTTCGCGCCGCACCGGTTGAGGTCCTCTCCCGCACCGCTGCCGCGCCGGCGCCGAGGTTCGTTGTGGAGCGTGGGGACTCGCTCTGGTCGATCGCGCGCCGGGAGCTCGGTGACCCGCAGCGCTGGCGCGAGATCTGGCGGCTCAACCGCGGGCGCCGGATGACCACCGGCGAGCGCTTCACCGATCCGGGCCTGATCCGTCCCCGGTGGCGTTTGCTGATGCCCTCGGGCGGCTAACGTTGCGAGCATGATCTCCAATAGCGACATCCTGCTGCGGCTGCTCGTCGCGCTGGGCATCGGCGCGGTGATCGGGCTGGAGCGCGAGTTGCGTGACCGAGAGGCCGGACTGCGCACCCACGTGCTCGTGTCGCTCGGGGCGGCCTTGTTCACGCTCGTGTCTGCGTTCGGGTTCGAAGAGTTCGCCGACACCAACATCGACGTCACCCGCATCGCGGCGCACATCGTCGTCGGGATCGGGTTCCTCGGCGGCGGCGCGATCGTCAAGCACGGCACCAACGTCAAGGGCCTGACGACCGCGGCGAGCTTGTGGATCACCGCCGCGGGTGGGCTCGCGGCAGGTGCAGGATTCTTCTTCGGGGCGGCGGTTACCGCGGTACTGACCGTTGCGGTCCTGACGGTGCTCGTGCCGGTCGAGCGCTACCTGCTGAAGACGCGTCCGAAGGGCAAGACCGACGACTAGGCCGAGGCGCCCGTGCCGATCTCGGTCACGCCGTGCGCGTCGGTCGCGCCGTCCAGATCGCTGAGGATCTCGGCGATCGAGCGGATCAGCGGGCGCGCGATCAGCAGGCTCATATGCCCGTGATCCTTCATCAGGATGTTGCGGGCGCGAAGCGCCGGCTCGGTGATCTTCCCGTGGGAGGCGGGAAGCACCATCGGATCCAGGTTCGAGTAGAAGGAGATGTAGCGCACGGGGGTCTGGCGCGCCGTGCGTGAGAGTCCGACGATCAACGGTGAACCCGGTCGCAGCTGGCGCGCCGCGCGCCCGCGACCCATGAGCGCCGCATAGGTGCCGCGGTGCGGCGTGCCCAACGTGATGCACGTGTGGACCTTTTCCGAGCCGCCGAGACGCTGGATGTAGTAGCGGGCGACGAGCCCGCCCAGCGAGTGTCCGACGAGATGCACCTTGGTACCCCCGGTGCACTCCAACACGTCGTCGACGTGTTCGGCGAGTTGCGCGGCGAGCTGCGGGACGTCGTGCCCGATGACGTTGTAGTTCATCGAGTCGACGTGGCGGAACCCGAACCGACGCAGCATCCGGCGCATCACGACGAACGCGCTGCGGTTGTGGAAGTAGCCGTGCAGCAGGATCACCGGCGTCGCGGCGGCCTCGGGCGCGACGTAGGCGAACGGGGTCTGGCGCGTGTAGCGCTCGCCGAGGCGGACCTCGTCGGAGATCTTGAGTGCCTCGCCGACGAGCCCGGCGGGATAGAACGCCAAGTTGAAGCTCGCGTAGGCGACCTCCTTGAAGAACCCGGGATACGTCGCCGGCCGCCTCATCGCGGTCGCGACGGTCCGGCGGATCGCGTTCGCATCCTTGGTCACCGTCTTGCCGATGTTCACGGCATCCTCGGCGAGCAGGCGGCCCTGCGAAACGGTGCTGCCGGCGACGCGCCGCGCGAGCCCGGAGAGATGCGCGGGGCGTACGCCTCTACGAGGGTCCAGGTTCAACGTCGTTTCCTCCAGCTTCGTTGATGGCATCGTGGAGCGGAAGCGACCGGCCGCACGTTTCACGCTCCATGGTATTTGAACGACGTACCCGCAAGAGCGGTTCTTGCAACGTGTTTCATCCTAGTCATCCCGGTCCGCCGGACCGACCAGGAGGGCAGCTCAGCGGTTGGAGAGCAAGAAGATGACGCCAAGGACGGCGATGATCGCCGCGAGGGCGACCGCGGCGATCACCCATGCGATGCCCATCTGCCCGCGGGGGACGATCTTGCGCGCCGGGCGGACGCGCTTCTTGCGCCGAGGAGGGGTGGTCATCCCAGCGTCCGGCCGAGTGTGCGCCACCGAGTCGTGCGCTCCGGGGCCGGCGCATCGGCGATCGAGCCGAGCGCCCACGCGACCGCGGCGTGCACCAGGTCGCGGCTGCCGTCCGGGTCGGCGGCCTCTGCGACGATGGCGTCGGCGAGCCCGGCGCGCTTCAGGTCGAAGGCCGTGAGCCTCAGGTCCCGCGCGACGCCGGCGATATCCTCGCGGCGAAGGATGCTTGCCGCGCCTTCGGGTGCGATGACCGAGAAGATCGCGTTCTGCTGGATCAGGACCCGGTCGCACGCTGCGAACGCGAGCGCGCCACCGCTCCCGCCTTCCCCGACGACGCACGCGATGGTCGGCACTCGCGCTCGCAGCAGCGCGTCGAAGGTCATGGCGATCTCCCGAGCGACGCCGTCGGCTTCAGCGGGCGCGCCCGGCTCTGCGCCGGGGGTATCCACGAACGTCACGACCGGAAGGTCGAAGCGCTCCGCAGCCTGGATCGCGTGGCGCGCGCGGCGGAAGCCTGCCGGCGTCGTGCGGCCGGTGCCGACGTGGCGGTTGTGTGCGATCGCCACGACGCGCGATCCGCCGATGTCGGTTAGCCCGCACATGATCGTCTGGTCCTCGCCGCCGCGCCGCAGGGGGAACAAGCGGCCGAGGTAGTCCGTGCCCGTCGGGCGCGTCCGATCGCGGGCGATACGTACGATCGCGGACGCGTCGCGTACGTCCTCGCCGGGCTCCTCCGGCCGTGTGGCGCTCGTCGCGTCGCGCGGGCGCGCCGCCAGCATGTCCGCCAGGCGCGCACGAACGCGGTCGGGCCGCACGATCTCGTCGAGGAGGCTCGCGGCGAAGGCCGACTCTGCGGTGTGCGAGCC
>JBKJXT010000270.1:0-6561 GCA_046716205.1 Actinomycetota bacterium | reverse complement strand
AGCAGCCTCGTAGACCTCGCCGCGGAATGGCAGCGAGCCGACGTAGGTGGGGTTGCGCAGGATCTCCACCACGCGCCCGGGTGCCCATCGCGACGCGCGCTTGGTGGTGCGCGCGGTGTCGTGCAGCCAGTTGCTGATGGCGGTTGATCCCGAGCCGCGCTCGACGTACAGCTCGAAGATGCGGCGCACGAGCCGCGCCTCCTCGGGGATCGGGATCAGGAGCCGGCTCTCGATGTCGTAGCGATAGCCGTAGGGCGGCGTTCCGCCGGTCCACTCCCCCTTCGACGCTTTCTTCGCCAGGCCCATCTTGGTGCGCTCGACGATCATCTCGCGCTCGAACTCGGCGAAGACGCCGAGCATCTGCACCATCATGCGCCCGGCGGCAGTGGAGGTCTCGAAGGGCTCGGACACCGAGCGGAAGGCGACGCCGGCCGTTTCGAGCTCCTCGAGGACGCGAGCGAGTCCGCCGGTGGAACGCGCGAGCCGGTCCACCTTGAACACCACCAGCGTCTTGAAGGTGCCGACACGCGCCTCGGCGAGCGCCTGGCCGAGTCCGGGACGCTCGAGGGTCTTGCCGCTGATCTGATCGGTGTAGCGGCGGACGAGGGTCCAACCCTGGGAGGCAATGAAGGCGTTCATGCGTTCGGCTTGAGCCTCCAGGGAGTACGGCTGGCGGTCCTCGTCGGTCGAGATACGGCTGTAGGTGGCGACGTTCATGGGCGGTCCTCCTTGCGACTGTGCTTTGGTCGAACGCTATCGCGAGGGGGCGCCACCTTGGCCCGGCCTGCCGCCTGCCTCTCCGCATGGGCGCGCAGCAGCTCCCCGAGGACATCGACCAGGCGTTCGGTATCAGCGGGCGACATGGGTTCCCGGATCGGCGCCTGCACGGTCACGTTGCCGACGGTGATGGCGCCGTCGGGCTCGCGGATCGGCCCGCCGCTGGCCCCCCGCCCCCCGCTCACCCGGTATCGGGCGGCGGCGTGAGGTCGAGGATGCAGCGGCGAAGCGGCCTGCCGAGCGGCCGCCAGACCGGCCCGAGGGGGTCGGCGAGGACGTCGGCGTAGACGGCGGTGGCGACGGTGAGCCCAGTGCCTTCGAGGAGGGGTCGCGCCTGGCTCTCGCGGGCTTCGGTGAGGCACGTGACGAGCAGGACGCGGGGCGCGTGTTCGAGCAGTGCCGCGTCTCGGTAGCGGTCGGCCTTAGCGCGGAGCTGGGCGTGGTTCTCGGTGCTGCGGTCGTGTTCGTAGAAGAAGCGCAGATCGACCTGAGGCCCGCGGATACGTCCGATGCCGTCGGGTGCGACCGGCAGACCACGCGCTGCGGAGCGTTCGCCCCACCACTCGACCAGCGACAGCTCAAGGCAGGCTCGGCATGCGTGGGCGAGTGCGGCGAAGAAGCCGTTGACTTCCCTGCGGTGGGTGAGGTTGCGGCTCTTGGCGAGTCTGGTCGGAACGTCATCGTTCCAGCCGATGCCTTTGAGGTCGGTGTCGAGCCTGGACGCGACCACGAGCGCGCCGACGCGCAGCAGGAGCCAGTGGATCTGATGGGATCCTCGCTCGCGGTGCGGACGGTACCCCCAGATCAGACCGTAGCTGCACAGGATGGCGAGTCTTCGTTGAGCGATGCGTTCGGAGGGGAAGTGGAGTTGGAAGATCTGTCGAGTGGTCAGGACCTTCTGTTCGTAAAGATCCAGCAATATGGAAACATCTCGTTCGGTGAGATGATGGACGATCCTTCGGAATGCTTCGCTTCTCGCGCGGCGTGAAACGCCTTGCGAGAAGCGTTCCTGGGGGCTCATCCGATCACCCCGCATACTGCGCACGCAGCGACGACGCGCTCGCTCGGGTGCACGCATCGTGATACGAGCACAGATACGAGCACAGATTCGACCAGTGATGCGGCCACTGATCCGCACGCGCCCTTCTCCCGTCGGGAGCACGGCAGCCTCACGCTCGGGTCTCCCGGGATTCGAGACGCGCCACGCGCTCGGAGAGCCCGTGGGTGCGGTCATCAAGCGCGTCGACGCGCCTGCGCAGCTGCAGCGGCATCGTCGTGCGTCCCTCGAGGCGGGCCACCCGCTGGTTGATCTCGCCGACGCCGGCGGTCAGGGTGTCGAGCTGCCGCTCCAGGCGCTCGACGAGGACACCGATCGGCGCGTCTCCTTGCGTGGCGATGGAGCGCCGTACGGACCGGTTCGAGGCGAAGCTGAGCACGGCGGCCAGCGTCGGCGGGAGCGCGGCGATCAGCGCAACCGTGGCCGCCTCGCTCACCGGCCACCTCGGCCGTCGCGGTAGCCGGCGGCGCGCGATCCGATGCGGTCGAGGTCCTCGATCGCCTTGTGCCGCGAGTTGATCTCGGCTTCCACAACCTTGCGCGGGGCGGCGAAGGCCTCGGCCGATGACGCACGCACCCTGCGGAGCCGGTCTCGCGCGGGGGAATCGAGCGGCTGGGTGCGGAACGTGAACGCCGAACGGCGGCCGCCGTCGACCAGGGGCCGGCAGGCGGCCTGGAAGGTCTCTAGGTTCGCGAGGTCGTGCGCGCCCAGCGCCGGGGCGAAGAACTTCTCCAAACCGTAGGCATCCTCGGGCGAGCAGCTGAAGGCGATCTTGGTGCGCGCGTTGGCCGCGAGCGCCTCGCGCATGCTCCGCGGGAGCTGGCCGAGGTGCTGGTGGGCGAGCACCAGCGAGAGCCGGTAGCCGCGCGCCTCGGCCAGGATGTCTTCGAACGAGCGCGGCAGCGCGAGGTAGTTGTGCATCTCATCCACGTACAGGGCCGTCGGTGCGCGGAGGTGTTCGGGGCGCGCAGCGCGGCGCATGCACGCCTGCCACACCCGCGCGACCACGAAGGCGCCGAGCAGCCGGGAAGTGTCCTCCCCGAGCGGCCCCTTGGGGATGCGCACCAGCAGCAGCCCGCCGTTGTCGATCAGGTTGGAGATGTTCAGCTTCGGTTCGGGCTGGCCGACGACGGCGAGCAGTCGCGTGCGCATCACGATCGTGCGCAGCTTGTTCATCAGCGGCGCGATCGCCGCGTCGCGCTGCGCTTCAGACATCGCCTGGTAGGAGTTCCAGAACACGTTCACGTGCGGCACCTCGCGCAGCAGGTCACCGGAACGGATCTGGCGCAGCCACTCGTCGCTGGTGAGCAGCTGATCGACCTCGGCCAGCGTCGCGCCGGGGACCTGCGTGAGCGTGAGGCAGGCGGCGCGCATGATGTCGTCGGAGCGAGGCCCCCAGTGATTCTCGAACAGGCGCTTGAAGATCGCGGTGATGTTGTCGGCGATCAGGTCGGGATCCTCGCCCGAGCCCTCCAGCACGTTGAGGCCCACGGCGTGGCGGCGGTCGGTGGGGTCGAGCAGGCAGGTGCGCTCCACGGCCTCTTCGGGCAGGCGATGCAGGATGTCCTCCACCAGGTCGCCCTTGGGGTCGATGACGACAGCGGCACGTCCTGCGGCGGCGTCGGCGAGCACCATGCGCGCGATCAGCGTGGACTTGCCGGTGCCGGTCTCGCCGATCACGTGCAGGTGCTGGGCGGCGTCGGCCGGCGAGATCGCGACCGGGCGGCGATGGCCGGGATGGTCGGAGATCCCAAGCGTCACGCCGGCAAGCGGAACGTCGCGCGGCGGCGCGACCGTGCGCGCCCGCGCGCGCTCGAGCGCGGGAAGCGCTTCGGCGGAGGGAAGCGTCGCGATGCGCGCGAGCTCGGGGGCGGAGAGGAAGTAGCCGGCGCCGAGACGCCTGCGGATGATCGCGTGGCGCCCGCCCCGGAGGTGTTTGCGCGCGAACGCGTTGCGGCCGTCGAAGACGGCGAAGGCCCCGGCGAGCGCGTGGATCTTGCCCCGCCGGGCGCGCGCGTCGGCGGAGGACACCGCGATGCGCACGGAGGCCTCCCACAGCGGCGAGCCGGCCTTAGCGAGGACGGCACGCACGTCGGCGTCGATCGCCGGGTCCGCGGGACCGGAGGGGCGGCCAGATCCGACCAGCCGATGGTTCTGCTCGCGGCGCAGCTGACGTGCGTCGCGGCGGAGGCGCCGGCGTCCCGCGACCGTCGCCGGGCGTGCGAGGATCTGCACGACGGCGAACTCGGCGGACTCCACCAGCGAGAGCGCGCCGAGCGCGAGTCGCAGCGGATCCTCGCCGGCGCCTTCCCCGATCGGGAAGCGATCGGGCTCCATGAGCACCAGCTCGCACGCCGAGGTCCGGCCCCGCGCCAGCAGGTCCAGGCTCTCCGACGCCGCGCGCACGGCGCGCGCGCCGGGCCACGACGACTCCACGACGCGCGCGACCAGGTCCTCCGGCACGTCGTGGGGGAACCACAGCGACACGTTCGCGTCGGCGCCGTCGGCGGTGACCTCCCACCCTAGGTGCGGCTGGCCGAACAGGACCCGCCGCCACCACGGGCGGATCAGCGCGTGCAGCCCCATCCACAGCACCGCGGCGCCGTCGGGCTGAATCTCGGGCGGCGGGAAGATCCGAAGGCGCACGCCATCGCGCGTCGCGCGCCGGCTGCGCACCGCGCGTATCGCGAACACGATCAGCGCGCAGCAGGCGGCGACGACGAGAACCCGCACACCCCAGGCGAGCACCG
Organism: Actinomycetota bacterium; assembly: GCA_046716205.1. GTDB lineage: Bacteria > Actinomycetota > AC-67 > AC-67 > AC-67 > JBKJXT01. The sequence continues at coordinate 1,977 of JBKJXT010000270.1, read as the reverse complement.
GGCCGAGCAGGCGTCGCGCGGCGCGCCACGCTTCGGCGAGGAAGCCGTCGGGGTCGAGCAGGAACCGGCTCAGCGGCCCGCCGGGCAGCGGGGTCGGAGACGGTGCCGGACGGGCGCTAAGCATCGAACCCCGCGTGGATATGGTCGGCGTGCGCGGCGTCCGAGAACGACGAGCGGGACCCCACGGAGAGGACCCACGGGCCACCAAGCTCGTCGGGAGCAAGCGGTGCGGGCAACGTGAGGATCTGTTCCATCAGCGCGCGCGCGCCGAGGTTCGTCGAGCTCACCGGGGCGCCGTCGACTGCGAGGATGTCGATCGCGCGGCCGGAGACGTGATTGGACACGCGCGTCGTTCCGCGCACATAGAACGAGTGGCCGGTGATGGCGGGGCCGACCCGGTCCAGGGTGCGCTCCTGCGCGGCGGCGAGCAGGATCCCGAGGATCCGGGCATCGACGCGCCCCGCTTCGACGTCGGCACGGGCCGACGGGGTGAGCCCGATGCCGGGATGCCCGAGCACGGCGGCAACGAGATCGGCCCGATCGCCGAGCAGCCTGGCCTCGGTCGGCGACCACGCGGATCCTCCGTCGGCGGAAGCGCCGAGCACGAGCACCGGCACCAGCAGCAGCGAGGCGAAGCCCGCCGCGATCGCCTTCACGGCTGCACCTCCGTCAGCGCATCGACTTCCTGTGGGGAGCTGGTGGCCAGACGATCCTCGGCCATGGAGGCAACGAAGCCCACCGCGGCGCGCTCGGTGCCGACGCACACCAGTCCCTGACCGCGGTCGCAGGAGGCCAGGAACGCCTGCTCGCCGGCCGAGAGCCCGAACGCGTCCGCCAGATGCTTCATCGCCTGCGGCGACTGCCCGAGAAGGATCTGCGTCGAGGCGTTGGTCACCACCGCCCGGCCGAGATCGGTGGCGAGGACGTCGTCGGCGTCCTGGGTGATGGTCGTCAGGCCGCACCAGTGCTTGCGCGCGGACTTCGCCAGACGCTGCAGGAAACGCGCGCCGAGTTCGCGGCCCGCGCCGAGCAGCATCCACGCCTCGTCGACCACCACGACGCGGGGGCGTCGCTCGCCTCGCGCGACGCGCCGCCAGACGGCCTCGAGCGCCAGCAGCGTTCCCGCCGCCTTGGTCTCCTCGGGCAGGTCCCGCAGCGAGAAGACGACGAGGTGTCCTTCCGGGCGCGCGGTAGTCGGCCCGTCGAACAGGCGCCGGTGCGACCCCGTGGCGAACGGCGCCAGCCGCGAGGCAAGCCGCCTGCCCTCCTCGGTCTCGGTCAGCGCGATGACGACGTCGCCCAGCAGCGGCGCCGGGCGCGCGTGAGTGCGCGGGTCCCACCGGATGCCGGCTCGCTCGTAGGCCGCGAGGATCGCGGCATCGAGCGCCGCCTTCTCGTCGGCGTCCACACCGCCGAGCAGCGTGTCGACGAGCGTGTGCACGAACAGCGCCTGCTCTGCGAGGGCTTCGGGCTGGCCCGCGCCTGCGAGGTCGAGGGGGTTGAGGCGCGCTCCGCCGGCGCCGAGGCGGATCACGGTCCCTCCGACCGCGCGGGCCAGCCGCTCGTACTCGTTCTCCGGATCGACGACCAGCACTTCGACGCCGCGATACAGCGAACGCAGGATCTGAACCTTCGCGAGGTAGCTCTTGCCCGCCCCCGAGCGGGCGAGGATGACCTGGTTGTGGTTCTCCAGGGCGAAGCGATCGACGAAGACCAGCGACCCCGTGGCCAGGTTGCGCCCGAGGAGGACGCCGTCGGAGTGATTGAGCTCGGAGGACGCGAACGGGAACGCACACGCAAGCGCGCGTGTGTCGATCAGGCGTCGGTTCCCGAGCGCGTCGATGCCGAGCGGAAGCGTCGTTGTCCATCCCTCTGCAGGCCGGTAGCGCGCCGCCACGACGTCTAGCGACAGCGAAGCCGCCAGCGACGAGACTTTGTGCGCGTCGGCCTCGAGCTGGAACTCGCTCGGCGCGCGCA
>JBKJXT010000269.1:0-2657 GCA_046716205.1 Actinomycetota bacterium | reverse complement strand
ACGGCCGCCAGTCTTGCGAAGTCGGGCTTGAGGTAGGAGTGGTCCCAACCCCCGGGTCCGCCGTGCACCAGCACCACGGTCGGCCGCTCGTGCATCTCCGGACCTTCGGGCACGAGTGCGGACCCGTCGACGTCGAACCACAAGCGTGTCCCGTTCACATCGACGTGCATACGGCTCCGATCCCAGTTTTCACGAACACGACGGATCCAGAATGTTGCTCCGACGTGCGAACGTTACGGATCATCCCTCGTCGCAGCGTGGAAGAGCGCTCAAGAAGACATACAGTAGTTCCGGCCGGCCTCGGACGTCGAAGCTCGTAAACGTGAACCCAACTTGGTCGGGATCGTTCGGGTCTTGGAGAAACCACGCGTCTCCCACCGCGAACGCATCGACGGTCTGATTCGGCCCCTGTAACGTCAGGCGATCCCCGCGAGCCTCGACGACAACGCGCGTGCCGGGCCAGCCGTACGAACCCTCGAACCTCGACAGCTCGTCCGAGGAGATCTCGACGGGCGTCGACGTAACGTTCGGCATCTCTACCCCGAAGCAGCGGTCGAGCAGCACTGGGAAGAGAGATCGGTACAGGGCGCGACCCGAGCTCGTGTTGGCAAGCTGTGCGATGACGCCGCCGTGTTCGGGAAGGATACGGAGCATGGCCCGATGGCCCGGCAATATGCCCTCCCAACCCCACACCGGGCCGCCCTTCCAATCGAAGGATCCCCAACCGAGACACCATCCATCGAGGAACGATGGGATCGCAATCGTGGACTGACGCTCACGCAGCGCGGCTAGAGACGCTCGACCGCAGTAGTTCTCCGCTGGATCCACATGGGCCCGCCCGAAGGCGAGGAGGTCCTCGATCGTCGTTCGAACCCCGCCCGCTGGTCCGTTGAGGAGCTGCTCGAAGTCAGGGTCCGGATCTATCCGCGTGCGTTTGCCTTCCTTCACCGAATAGGGGGCCGCCACGGCAGCCGCATCGAGCTCTGGGCCCCACGCGGTAGAACTCATCTCGAGCGGCTCGAACAGCTCCGAGCGCATGGCGCGCGCCCACGGAGTCGATGTCGCCACCTCGATGAGGCGCGCAAGCTGGCTCCACCCCACGCCGTAACTCCAGATCTGCCCGGGCTCGGCCCTCATGGGCTGGTCAGCCAGAAGCTCGCAGGTGGCAGCGAAGCAGTCCTCGCCATCCTTGTCTATCGCGCCGAGCACGTCTTCGGGAGGGGGCTGCACCAAAGCGGTCTGGGCCAGCAGATGACGGACCGTGGCTCGCTTACCCCACGCGGACGCCGCCAGCTCGGGTACGAGCTGAGCGATGGGATCATCGAAGCCGAAGTGGCCCCGGTCCACGAGCCTCGCGATGACGGTCGCCACCATCGATTTCGAGAGGGAGCCGGCCTGGAAAAGAGTCGCGTTGGAAACCGGGACTCCCGCCTCTTCGTCTGCCATTCCGACGCAGGCGGTAACAGCCTCGCCTTCACAGAAGACCCCGATGGCTGCGCCCGCAACGCCACACGCTTCCGCATGTGTGCCAAGAAGATCCTGGAGTTCGCTGGAGTCGATTCTCATTTCCGTCTCCTGTTGGTAATCGGGAGCTCAAGTATTCGTAGAGTCGGCCCAACGATTCTGCGAGTCAACGGCCGGACGCGCGCGAGGCGGAGCCGAGCGTCCGATCCATCCGCGAGTTAACCGGCGTCACTGCTTGCTCCAGTCCGATGCACAGTTACTCGGCTGCGGTTGCGGCAACGACCGCGGATCAGAACTCGCATCCCTGCGAAGGCGGCGACAAGAACTGGAAGCACGACAGCCAGCTCTGCCAGGGGCAAGAACGGAACCACGCCTATCGCCTTAGCCCCGTTGTTCCACGTCACCACGCATCGAGCACCGGGAGGAAGAAAGCTCAGCGTCACGTCATGCGAGAAGCCTGAGGCTGAGATCCCGCTTTTCGCCTCAGCGCTCGAAGCGAAACCATCGCACATGTTGCTCATGGCGGCCGGGGACAATGCGACGGCAGTCAGGAGGAGGTCTCGGTTTCAGGCATCTTCTCGGCCCGCAGAACGACTTTGGCGTTCAGCGGCCGACGAAGTCGGTCGGCTGCAACCGCGAGTTGTGCGGCTGCGAAGCTCGCTGTCTCTCATGGGCTCATAGCCTCTCGGAGCGCATCGGCGATCCTCTCTCGCTGCGGGACCGAGATGCGCGTTGCCTCTCTTCCGTTGAACACCTTGTTGGGATCGCTCCCCGCGTAACGCGGTACCACATGAACGTGGTAGTGCGGGACCGTCTGCCCAGCATCAACACCGTTGTTCTGGAATATGTTCACGGAATATGTTCACACCGGTTGCGCCGAAGGCGCTGACGGCCGCCACGGCCAGGTCTCGCGCATGGGCGTAGATTTCACACGTGATGTGCTCGGGCACTTCGAGGACGGTAGGGAGATGCTCCACCGGGATCACGAGAAGGCCCCCATGCTCAAGCTGGCCTGGATTAACAAACGATGCGAAGTGCTCGCCACGATGAACGAACACGCACTCACCCTCACCCAAGATGTTGAGACAAAACGGACAGGGATCACGCATGGGAGTTCTAGAGCCACTCTCAACACTCTCCGTCCGTTCAACTACTTTGCGCGTCAGCGGCGCCGCGAAGCGGCGTCCGTTGCA
>JBKJXT010000268.1:0-2527 GCA_046716205.1 Actinomycetota bacterium | reverse complement strand
GGCTTGTTGAAGTCCCTGCACGCGTGGTTCGACCTCTCCGAGGCAGACGGAGGCGTACGGATCCACCACGCAGAGACGATGGAGATGGCGTTCGGACCCCTCGGCGCGCTCCTGGAGCTCGGCGCGAAGAAGTGGCTCGAGGATTCGGTGCGCCAGGAGGTCAAAGAGATCAAGCGGCTCATGGAAGCCGGAGAGAGAGGCAAAGGCCCGTGAGCGATCTCCTGCTTATCGACGACTCGAACGGGGTTCGCACCCTGACCCTGAACCGCCCCGAGCGGAAGAACTCCGTGTCGCCGGAACTGCGCGAGGAGCTCCTCGCTGCGCTGGATGAGGCGCGCACGATGGACGAGGTGCGATGCGTCGTGATCACCGGCGCAGGTGATGCGTTCTGCAGCGGCGTCGATCTGGGTAAGTCCGGCGCGACGAAGGGTGCGGCGGAAGGGGAGCGGCGCGCGCCGGACCTGCGTCTGATCCGCGAGTCGATGAAGCGTGGGATGCAGCGCGTCATCACCGCGATCTGGGAGCTCGACAAGCCCGTGATCGCATCGGTCAACGGGGTGGCCGCTGGGGGCGGCGCGCAGCTCGCGCTCGTCTGCGATCTCGTGCTCGCCGCCGAGACGGCGCGCTTCATCGAGATCTTCGTCAAGCGTGGCCTCGCGATCGACTCCGGGGGCGGGTGGCTGCTGCCGAGGCTGGTCGGTCTCGCCAAGGCGAAGGAGCTGGTCTTCTTCGGCGACGCGGTGAGCGCGTCCGAGGCGGCCTCGATCGGACTGGTTAACAGGGTGGTGCCCGACGCAGAACTCGCGGCGTTGACAACCGAGTGGGCGACCAAGCTCGCGGCCGGCGCGACGCGTGCGATCGGTTTGTCGAAGCGTCTGCTGAACCACTCCTACGAGATCGATCTCGCCAGTGCCCTGGATGAAGAGGCGAGCGCGCAGGCGCTCAACTCCCAGAACGACGATTTCAAGGAAGGGGTGCGCGCCTTCATGGAGAAGCGTCCGCCCGAGTTCAAGGGTCGCTAGGCGCGCCGGCCGAAGACCGCCCCGTACCAGATCGCGGTCAGGGTATCCACGACGACGTCGCGCTTGAACGGACCACCGCGCACCAGCCAGAAGTAACACACGCGCTCGAGCATCGCGATGAGCGCGACCGCCGCGGTTGCCGGATGCACCGGGTGGCGAACCCCTTCCTCCACGGCACGCTCGATGGTCGCGGCGATGCGACCGGCGACGTTGGCGAGCACCTCGCGACCGAGCTGGTCGAAGCGTGAGTCGTCCTCCGCGTCGGCGGCGATCCACGCGTTGATGACCGGCGCGTGCTGCTCGTAGGCGTCGACGAACCGATCGACCCACGCTCGCAGCCGCGCGTACCCCGCGTCGTCGGGTCCGATGTCTCCCAGCGCCTCGGTGAGCGCATACATGTGCTCGGCGGTATCGACGGCGAGAGCCTCCAGGACGTCCTGCTTGTTCGCGAAGTAGAGATAGAATGCGCCGTGGCTCGTCCCTGCCCGCTGGGTGATGTCGTCGACGCGCGTCGCCGCGTATCCGCGTTCGCGGAACGAAACGCGCGCCGCTTCCTGCAGGCGTGCGCGCGTTCGCTCGCCTTGCTCTCCGATCGGGCGGCCGGCGTCCTGGTCCTTCCTGTTGCTCACGGTCGCATCATAGGCAGGCTGCAGCGCTCGGTCTTCAGCGTCGGAGCCTGGACTGAACCGCCTCGGAGCGCAGCTCGTGCAGGGCGTCGGATGCGATCCATCGCCCCGAGCGTGTCCCCGTTGCCTTGATCCGCTCGGCGCTCTCGATCGCGGCGGCGTTCAGCGCGAGGTTGCGCTTGCCGATCTCGCGAAGGGCCCAGTTCACCGCCTTCCGGACGAAGTTCCGGTCGTCGCCGGATGCCACCTCGATCGTCGGAAGGAAACCCGCCAGCACGTCGTCGCCGACGCCGCGATGTGCCAGAGTGGCGATCATGGCGAACGCGGCGCGCTTCACGTACTCCGGCTCGCGGGCGCTCCAACGGAGGGCCATCTCGGCGGCGTGCGGAGTGCGGGTGAAGAGGTTGCCGCAGCAGTGATCGACGATGTCCCACGAGTCGAACGCCCGCGACCACCGATCCATCTGCGCCTTGGTCACCGCCGCGGGGTCGTCCACGAGCGAGGCGAGGATCCGCGCCTCGTGCACGCCGGTATCCCAGAGCTCGCCGGCGAGCGCGTGCGAGCGCCCGAGCCGCTTGGCCAGCGCGCGCAGGTCCGTCATGCCGATCCCGAGGGCGTTGGCGATGTTGACGCCGTAGCGAGCGAGACCCTGCTTGGTCTCCTCCGAACCGAGGCGGCGCAGCTCGCGGAGGACCTCGTCTGCCTGCATCCCGGCACGGTATGAGAATCGTTCAATCCTGAACAAGGTCGGATGGCGCGAAACGGACACGGTTCGCAGAGATAGGCGTTTCGAGTTCATGGCGTTCGCGTGACCTCGGGCCCGGTCCGCGCGTTCAGTAAGTGTCCACGTTCCACTCCTCAGCACGGCCGGCTTGTCAC
>JBKJXT010000267.1:0-6456 GCA_046716205.1 Actinomycetota bacterium | reverse complement strand
ACTCCGATGTGTCCGTACGGGCATCTCGCGCGCCGGCCGATGGGTCCACTCTTCACCCGACCGCCGGCACGGCGGCCGTCTGAGGGGGACACACATGACCGTTGTGACGTGGGACCGGCCCGGTCTCCGCCGATTCGCGCCTCGCCCGCTCCGCTTGCAGCTCCCGTCAGTTCCCGGCGCCGCGATCCTGGAAGCGGCGGCATCGCTTTCCATCACCGCGGGCCTGATCCACGTCTTCGCAGCGGTCGGTCATGCCGGCGAGTGGCGGCTGGCAGGCGCGTTCTTCGGCGCGGTCGCCGTGGCCCAGGTCGCCTTCGCGTTCGGGCTGCTCCGTTCGCCCACGCGTTGGATGCTGATGAACGGCATCGGTGCCAACGCCGCGTTGATCGCACTCTGGGCGGTGTCCCGCACTACTGGGATGCCATTCGGTCCGCACGCGGGCGTCGCGGAGGCGGTGGGTTCCCTCGACGTTGCCGCGACGGCCCTCGAAGTGGCATCGATCGTTGCTCTCGGGATGCTGCTCCGTCATCCGGCCGTCGCAGTGGCACGTTCGGCCGCCACTCGCCGCTCGCTGGCAGCGGCGGTCGTGGCACTCGCGGCGTTGACGTCGGCATCTGCGAGCGCGGTCGCTCATGTCGATACAGAGACGGCGCACATCGACGAGATGACACGGATGACTCAGGAGGCGTCGCACTCCCCCGGCGACGCCGACGAGGAGTCCATGGAGGAGCACGACGGGTCCGAGGAACGGACTAGCTGCGACGCGCCGGTCGGCGCGCCCGCAACGATCGCGCCCAACGGCGAACCGCAAAGCGCGGTCGCGATCGTGGTGGCCGAGGACGGCAGGATCGTGCTGCTCGACCCCGCGACCAACGCTCGCTCAGTCATCGTCACCCTCGATGCCGACTGTTGGGCGGCCGACCCCCAGTTCGCTGGCGAAGACCGGGTCGCGTTCATGTACGAGTCCTCGATCTGGCTGGTCGAGCTTTCTACGGGACGGATCGACAAGGTGCTCGATCGCGGTGATGGCTGGATCTCGTCCTACGACGTGAACGCCGGCAGGGTCTTCGCTGCCCTCGAAGACAACGGCGAAGGCGTCAGTTCTTTGTACATAACCTCGATCCTCGATGGGCTACCCGCTCAGGTCCGACGGTTCACCGACGGCTCCATGGAGGTGTGCGGTGGCTGGCCGCAGGAGGTCCGGTTCTCACCCGATGGGACGATGCTGTCGGTCCAGCGGATGCCGGCAGGGGGCATCAAGACCCACATCCTCCGGCTGGACGGCTCCGATGTCATCGATCCGATCGATGGCGCCGCGATGGCCGTGTGGCTCGCCGACTCCAGCGGAGTCGTGTTCGAAGACGTCGGGGCCGACCGCGTGACGAAGCTCACCCTGGCCACGGGACGCCGGACGACGTTCGCGCTGGACGGGGACATCGGTGAAGGCGCTCTGTCGCCCGATGGTTCGACAATCGCCTTCGGCGGGTATTTCTCTGCTGGGATCGATCTGCTCGATCTCACAACGGGGAAGCACCGCCGGCTTGTGGAGAACTTCGGCGAGCCGCTCTGGCTCGACGGATCGACCCTTGCCGCAACGGAGCAGGAACCATGCGAAGACTGCATGGAAGGCAGGACAGGAGGCGACATCGTGGCGGTGCTGGACAGTGACGGTTCGCAGGTGCGCACGCTCGCATTGAAGAACACGTACAACGCGGACACTTTGGTTCGCGCGCCTGAATCCTTGGAGGACCTGACCGGGTCTCAGGCGGCTGCCCCGACGGTGACGGCACCGAACGACCACAAGGTCACGGTCCTCCAGCGGCTGACGTTCACGCTCGGCGCGCACGACCCCGACAGCTCCTCGATCACGTTCACCGCGACCGGTCTCCCGCGTCACGCACGCTTCGACGCAGCGTCCCGAACCTTCACGTGGCGCCCCCGCCCCGGACAGGAGGGCACCTGGATCGTAACCTTCACGGTGACCGATGAGACAGGCCGCGCGGACAGTGCGCGCGTCCGCATCGACGTCCTGACCGTCAAGGAGCATCTGGAATGTGCGCTCCTGGCGTCCTGTGGAGCTGCTGATCGCGCGCTCGCGGCCGTGCCCCCACACGCGAGCGCGACCTCCCAGGACGCCGGGCGCGCCGAAGCGCGGTGGCGCCTCTAAATATCGTCGTCGTCGTCGCGCGGCATGTCGATGAGCCCGAGTCGTAGAGCCGCCGCCACGGCGGCCGCGCGCTTCTGGACGTTGAGCTTCTCGAAGATGCTGGAGACGTAGGCCTTGACGGTTCGCTCGCTGACGTAGAGCCGCTCGCCGATCTGCTTGTTCGATAGACCACGGGCCATCAAGCGCAACACCTGGATCTGTCGCTGCGTGAAGGTCGCGCCCGCGAATGCCCCGGGGTCGGAGACCTGGGTGGCATCGTCGGCGAGCTGGGTGGGATCCTCGTAGAGGACCCGGCTCGCGCCCACGCCGAGCCGGTCGCCGTGGTGGATCTGCCGGATGCCGTGCAGGCGCTCCTCGTTGACGTAGGAGCCGTTGTGGCTGCCGAGGTCGTCCAGCATGAACACGCCGCCCCGCCGCATCAGGATCGCGTGGACGCGGGAGACGAGGGGGTCGTTCAACACGACGTCGTTCTGAGAGGATCGGCCGATCGTTAGCTCATCCTTATCCAGGCTCACGCGCTGCCCGGCTCGCGGCCCGTGGATGAAGATCAGGATAGGAGACGCCATCGGGCGCAGGATACATCCCGGCTCCCCCGCGGCCGGCGAAGAGGATGCGCCGCGCATCGTTTATCATTCCGCCCCGTTGCCGTGACGGAAGGAACTCGATGCGCAAACCGCTTTCATTGCTGATGATGCTGCTCGTGGTGCTGGCAACGGCTTGCGAGCGCCGCACGGCGGACCTCCTCAACGTTGCGATCGTCAGCGAGGTGGATGCAGAGCCTGCCATCCGGGCAGCCCAGGACCGGGCGCGCAAGCAGCCGAACGCGAAGCTCGAGCTTCTGATCAGGAACCAGGCCCAGGGGAAGCCCTTCACGCTGCGGTCGCGCGACGGCGTCATCGACTTCCGGCGCAAGCGCACGCGCTACACCCTCGACTTCGGCTTCGAGGTGGCCCCGGGTGTGCGGTACATCACCCTCATCTTCAGCCCCCAGGCGGTCTACATCGGACTGCCCGAACCCAAGGGTGACAAGCTCTCCGAGCCCGCCGACTGGGCACGCTTCGACATCAAGATCGCCGATGTGGCGCTGAACACGATCACCGGTGGGGGCGCGGCGGACCCAGCAGACAGCTACCTGCCCCTGCGCGGCCTGCGTCCCGGGGTCGACTTCGTTCGTTCCGAGGACATCGGCTCCACCCGGACGAGCGAGTTCCACGGAACGATCGACCCCAACGAGTCGCTGCGGCGCGCCACCACGAGCAAGGAGAGGGACCTCATCCGCCGCCAGCTCCTGGGCATCGGAGAGCTCATCCCGATCGCTGCGTGGATCGGCGCCGACGGTCTCACCTACCGTTACTCGGTCACCCTCGGCGTAGGCCAGGCGGCGACGCTCGTTCAAGCCAGTTTCTTCGACTACGGCGATGCCGGCGGCGTGAACCTGCCGCCGTCCTCTCGGGTGACCAACGTGACGAGACTCGAGCAGCTCGAGGACGTCTTCGGGGACTTCCAACCTGCTCCGGCGCCGTCGCCGGACGAGTCACCCTCGTCCTCACCATCGCCGTCTCCCTCGGGGACCACCTCGGCCACCCAGTCGCCGTCGCCGTCACCGTCGGGGTAGCTACTCGGGGATGCCGCGGACGCGCCTGATCGTGACGAGGGCGATGAAGAACGCGAGCACGGCAGCAGAGACGAGGATCTCGGGAACGTAGGGCGCGAGCGCCACACGGAACCCCAGGCCGTTCGACGGCGGTGCTGCTGAGCTCGTTGGGACGACGGACGCGGTTGCAGTCGGCGTGGGCGTCGGAGGGACGATGCCTTCGGCTCGGATCGGCACGACGAACGTTCTGCTGTCGGGGTCGTTGCTGCGGAACCGCAGCGATGCCGTGCGGAGCCCGATCTCTTCGGCGTTGAACCGCAGCGTGAACACGAACGACCGGCCCCCACTCAGATCGCGCGGGACCGACGGAACCTTCGACATCGTGAACGACTCCCGGTCAACGCCGAAGAGTTGGATGCGCGAGATACGCAGCGGCGCCTGCCCTTGGTTCGCGATGATCACGTCGGTGGTTGCGTTCCCACCTAGCTCAACCTGTCCCAGGTCCACCCGCGCCGGGCGGGCGGTGATGTCGGGCTCGGTCCCGATGCCCGCGAGCGCGACCCTGACGACGGGGTCGGTGCAGGAGTTGCTCCGGATCACCAGCTCGGAAGCGCGCGCGCCAACGCCGCGAGGCGTGAAGTCGATCGTGACCTGAGCGGGCGCGCCGTCGGTCACCGTGAACGACCCCCTCCGCGAGAGGGTGAAGTCACCGGGGTGTCTGCCGGTCAGGCTCAGCCCCGTGATCGTCAGCGGGGAGGCACCGTCGTCGTAGATCGTGACCCGCTTGGCGTTCACGCTCCGCCCAACCCGTGAAGAGCCGAAGTTGAGTGCACGAGGGGCGGCATCGAGGAAGCGGTCGATGCCGCTGCCCGAGAGCCCCACCGTGGTGGTCCGCTCGGTCGGGCTCGGGGACGGTTTCTTGCTCGACGCCACTTCGGTCGTCGTATACGTGATCACCGCGACGCCGGTCGTCGTGCCCGCACGCCCGGGCCGGAAGCCGACCGAGAACTCCTCCTTCTCACCTGCGGCCAGCGACGGCAACGCCGTCGCGCCGGCCAGCGGGAACACCTCCGCGACGGCGGGAGGCGAGATGGACACGCGCACGTCGGTCGCCTCCGACCCCGAGTCGTTGTTGATCGTTACGACGCGCGAGTCCGCGCGCGTGCGGACGCAGCGCTCCGCGAAGGTCAAGCTGGAGGGGGACGCGGCCAAGGTTGCCAGAGCCAGCGCTCCCATCGGGAGTGCGAGTGGAAGGAGCAGCAGCAACCAGGCTGCGCGTCGGCGCACAAGAAGAAGGGTAGCAACGAGGACGCGCAACGGCAGGAGCGCTAGTAGGTCAGTTTGAAGGTGGAATGCGCGCCCTGGAACAGGGTCACGACCGCATACCGCGCGCCGGCACAGATGTAGCCGGACTCGCCGCCTTTGGGAAGGGAGCCGGTGATCTCGATCGGGCACGGGTCGCCCGTACCCTCGAGGCTCTTATAGAAGTACACGTCGAGGTTCTCCGCGCCGGTGGCCCCGGTGAGGCCCAGGAGCTCGAAGTACCGGCGCTGCGTCGGTGGCGTGATCTGGATGACGTCGCCGACGACGCCGTCGAGCTTGTCGGAGAACAGGAACGCGTGCCGAGCTGCCGAGGGCCCCTGCGGCGTGGGCACGAGCACCGACCCCTCGACGCTCGTGTCGGCGCGCGCGGGGGCCAGCGTCGCAAGGAACGCCAGCGCGCACAGGGTCAACGCGATCTTCCGCATCACGGACAGGTTCGGCGGCCCGAGGGCCGTTCCCTCCGCCCATGTCGGATATGCCTGGTTGTACCGGATCACGTGCACCCACCAAGCCTAGATCACCGACGCGCGCATGGTCGCCAGCAGGAAGATCGCCACCACGACGATGGTGAGGGCCACCCACGCCATCCAGATGCGGCCACGATCGCCGTGAGCCCGGTCGGCCGGCGGCGGCTCGGCCACGTCGTGGGACGCGACTCCCGCCTCCATCAACGTGAGTCGGGCGGCGTCGAGCAACGAGGTTGGGACGAACACGCGCACCAGCGCATTGACGTTGCCCGATAGAAAAAGCCACGCACCCGGCGACGGATCTGTCGCATCGAGGGCAACGGGGACGATGCCCTGAGACTCCAGGACGCCTCGGATGAGCTCGGCCTCGATGATCCCACGGGCGGTGAGCAACAGCGCCCACCCGCCCCCGCCGCCGGTGTCGGCAGCCGGCGGCGCTGCGTCGATCACCTGCGAACCGCCGCGCATCCTTCGATTAGCATAGCCCCAAGCGTGCTCAGTAGATCTCGCGGATAGGGGCGTCGGATGCGGATCAGGATCGAATACTGCGCGGTCTGAGGCTACCGAGACAGAGCCGTCGGTCTGGCGGCCGAGATACTCGAGGAGCTGGAGCATCAGGTGGCATCGCTGGACATCGTGCCCGGTAAGGGTGGCGTCTACGAGGTGGACGTCGACGACGTCCGGCTCTTCTCGAAGAAGGAGTCGGGCCGGCATGCCGCGCCTGGCGAGGTCATGACGCTGGTGCGCGAGCACCTCGCGAGGGCCTGAGGTGCGGCGTGGGCTTCTGATCTTCAACCCAGAAGCCTCCACCGTTTCCCCGGCGGTTCGAGACGTCATCGCGCATGCCCTGTCCGCCGAGATGTCGCTGGAGGTCGCCGGCACCAAGCGCCGCCACCACGCCACCC
>JBKJXT010000266.1:0-6697 GCA_046716205.1 Actinomycetota bacterium | reverse complement strand
CGGCAGGCGATGGATCTCGTCGATGAACAGGACGTCGCCCTGCTCGAGGTTGGTCATGATCGCTGCGAGATCCCCGGCGCGCACCAGCGCCGGACCGCTGGTCGGGCGTAGCGCTGCACCGACCTCGGTGGCGACGATATGCGCGAGGCTCGTCTTGCCGAGCCCGGGCGGGCCGCTGAACAACAGGTGATCGGGGGGCGCGCCGCGGTTGCGCGCCGCCTCGACGATCAGCTCGACCTGGCGCCGCACCTTCTCTTGTCCGATGAACTCATCGAGGGATCGCGGGCGCAGCGTGAGATCGAAGACGACATCGTCTTCGGCCGCGGTGGGATCCACGCTGGGATTCACGCGCGCGCAAGCTCCTTCAAGGCGAGCTTGAGCAGCTCCTGGGTCGTGGATCCATCCGCATCGCCGGGCAAACGGTCGATCGCCTCGCGCGCTTCCGCGGTCGAGTAGCCGAGCGACAGCAGCGCGCCCTTCACCTCGACCAGCGCCGCGCGGCTACCGTTCGCGCCGCCGGGCACCACCTCGAGTTCGGGCAAGGCGAGCTTCTCGCGCAGCTCCAGGATCATCCGCGCGGCGGTCTTCTTGCCGACGCCGGGGATCAGGGTGAGCGCATCGAGATCCTCGGTCACCAGCGCCTTGCGCAGCGCTTCCGGTGAGTAGACCGACAGCACCGCGAGCGCGCCCTTGGGACCGATCCCGTTCACGCCGAGCAGAACCGTGAAGATGTCGCGCTGATCAGTGGTCGGGAAGCCGTACAGGGTCAACGCGTCCTCACGCACGTTCAGATGCGTGTGCGCGCGCACCGTGCTGCCGACCGGGGGGAGCGCACCCACCGCGCTCGATGGCATGTAGAGGCGGTAGCCGACGCCGTTGACGTCCACGACGCACCCGTCGACCAGCACCTCGACCAGCGTCCCCGACACGAGCGCGATCAACGCAACACCTCTGCGCCGGCGCGCACCGCAGCGCGCATCCGCTGGCCGTTGGCATGACAGATCGCCAGCGCCAGCGCGTCGGAGGCGTCGGCGGAATCCGGGGCCTGCTGGAGCTTGAGGATCGTGCGAACCATGTACAGGACCTGCTCCTTGGTCGCGTTGCCGACGCCGACGACGGCGCGCTTGACCTCCGTCGGGGTGTATTCGAACACCTCGAGCCCCGACTCGGCGGCAGCGAGGAGGGCGATCCCACTGGCCTGCGCGACCCGCAGCGCCGTGCGCGTGTTGGAGTTGAAGAAGAGCTTCTCGACGGCGACCGCCTGCGGCTCGTACTCCTCCATCACCCGCTCAAGTTGGATGCAGAGGTTGTACAGCTGTTGCGCCGGCGACTGACCGGCCGGGGCGCGGATCGTCCCGACGGTCATCGAGCGCAGCCCCGGACCGTCGGGCTCGACGACGCCGAACCCGGTCCGCGTGAGTCCCGGGTCGATCCCCATCACCCGCATACGCCGCTCCCGAACATATGTACGAGAGGCTAACCGAGGGCTCCGACAACATCAAGGACGTCGGGACGACGCGCGGTTCAGACCTCGGCGAGCACCGATTCGGGGATGTCGAAGTTGGCGTAGACGCTCTGGACGTCGTCGTGATCCTCCAGGGCATCCAGCAGCTTGAGGACCGACCGGGCGTCGTCGCCGTCCACGGGAACGGTGTTCTGTGCGCGCATAGTCAGCTCGGAGCTCGCGATCTCGATCCCGGCTTCCGCGAGGGCCGACTTCACCGAGGCGTAGGCGGTCGGCGCGGTGATGATCTCCCATTCGCCGTCGGCATCGCGCACGTCGTCGGCGCCGGCCTCGAGCGCCGCCGCCATGATCGTGTCCTCGTCGAACCTCGCTTGGTTGACCAGGATCACGCCGTGTCGCTCGAACTGCCACTGCACCGAACCGGGCTCCGCCAGCGAACCACCGTGCTTGCGGAAGATCGCACGGAGGTCCTGCGAGGTCCGGTTGCGGTTGTTCGTCAGGCAGTCGCACAGCATCGCGACGCCGGCCGGACCGTATCCCTCGTACAGGACGGTCTCCCAGTCCTCGCCCTCGACCTGACCCTTGGCGCGCGCCACCGCGCGATCGATGTTGTCCTTGGGCACCGAGGCGTCCTTCGCGCGCTGGATCGCGTCGAACAGCGTGGGATTGTTGTCGGGGTTGGCGTCACCGGCGCGCGCGGCTATCTCGATCGCGCGCAGCAGCTTGGCGAAGATCTTGGCGCGCTTCTTGTCGAGCGCGCCCTTCTTCTCCTTGATGCCCTTCCAATGCGAGTGACCACCCATCGAGACCTCCGGCGCAACAGAGTATCGCAGGGCGCAGCGTGGTTCTCGGGAACCTTCCGAGTGACTCCTCCGTCCTGGGGATGAACACAAAGGGAGGAGCAGCATGAAACAGAGTCTGGTTGCCGTACTCGCAGCCGCGATGCTGGTTACGTCAGCGTCGCCGGCCTCCGCCGCGCCGCAACGTCCAACGGTGGAGATCCTGGGGGTCACCGTCGAACAGAACTGGGAAGGGCAGTGGGAGCACGTGTTCGACATCGATGCACACGATCCCGATGGCGTCATCACCGAGGTGACCGTGCAGTTCGGGGATCGGTCGGTCGCCTTCGCGCACACATATTGCGTCATCTTCGGTCCCGGTGAGGTCGCGCACATGCGGATCGGTCACGTGTACTCCGCGTCCGGCAACTACATCGTCCGCGCGTGGGCGACGTCGGTGCCGGAGTGCTCGGAGTGGGGCTTCGAGCATCATCAGACGTCGGCCCCAGACGTTGAGCGATTCCTCATCCAGGTCGCCTAACCTTGAACGCCGTGAGGAGTCTTCAGGGAAACGACCGGCTGCGGGCCGTGCTGTACCTCAACGGGTTGCGCGGCGACGACATCGACGATGCGCTGCAAGAGGTGCGGGCCCGAACACTCGCGAATCCGCCGCGCGACGCCGCGGCGCTCGCACGATGGCAAGCCGTCGTCGCGGTGAACGTCGCGCTCGACCATCACCGGCGTATCAAGCGTGACGCCGATCTCTCGATGAAGCTGCATGCCACGGCTGCACCACGGACGGTCGAGCCACACCCGGATGTGCTGCTGCGGGAGATCGTGTCACGTGGTCTCGCCGAACTGGACCCCGAATTCCGCGCAGTGGTGATCCTGCGCTTCTACGCGGATCAGACGCTGGAGCAGATCGCCGAGGGACTCGGTCTGCCGCTGGGAACCGTCAAGTCGCGATTGCACCGCGCGGTGGCGCAACTCCGCGAATCATTCCCCCGTCAGGAGGTTCTCCGATGAACGAAGACGCAGCATTGGGATACGTCTTGGGGACGCTGGACGACGAGGAGATGGCGCAAGCGCGGGCGCGCCTAGGAACCGACGCATCGTTCGCCTCCGCGGTTGAGCGCGCCCGCGAGGACGTGGAGGGGATCTCCCGAGGCATCGAGATGGTCGCCGAGGGAACGTCGTGGAGCGAGACACCCGACCGTGGGCCTTCCATCTGGGTGCGCGTCGTCGCCGTCGCGGCGGCGGTAGCGCTGGCCGCGACGGGCGTCTCCGCATTGGTGAACGCGGGCGGCGATGCCGACCCCGGCGGGCCGCCACAGATGGGCCACCAGGTCCCGGGATTGAACAACCTGTCCACGCTTACCCGCGATGCCGTTGCAGTCGTCACCGGCACCGTGACGAGGGTGGACCTCGGCCAGGCCGGCGGCGAAGGCGGCATGGACTACGCGATCGCGACCGTACGGGTCGCCGAGGCGTTGAAGGGCTCGATCGGCTCGACGGTGAGTGCGCTGGACTACGTGTATGGCATCACCCCCGGCGGGCAGAGTGGTGTCACATCCGGCGGGCAGAGCGGCGTGTGGGTATCCGAGGGGGATCAGGTCCTGCTCTTCCTCGCATCCAGCGCAGGTACCGTGCACGAGGACATCGACCCTCCGCATCTGCAGGTGCTGCACGGCACCGCAGGCCGTTACTTCATCCGCGACGGCGAACTCGTCGATGCTCCGTTCACGATGGCCGAGGTTCGCGAAGCATTCTGAGGAAACGACGGAGCGCGCCCCGGCCGCGGGGCGCGCTCGTCTTTGAGGGACCTAGACCACCACGTACGCCTTGGCGATCAAGTCACCGGTGGCGCCTTGGATCCCACCGCCACCGCAGAAGTTGCCAACGCCTTCGGCATCGTGCGTTGTCTTGATCACGCCGCTCGATGCGCCGTGTGTGTGCGGTGTACCCGGGCCGCCTGCGCTGGAGGTGCCGTCGTGTACGCCGGTGCACAGGAACACGACGTAGCCGTGCCACTCGCCGCCGGTACAACCGCGACGGAAGGACGTCGGCAGCGGGCCGAGCGGGTTGAAGAAGCGCCCGCCGTCGTCGTGACTGAAGAACTGATCGTCACCGCAAGGGAGCTTCGAGTTGCCTTGGGGTCCACCGCAGATCCCGTCGCCGTTGTTGTCGACGCAGACCTGGAACGCGACGTCCTCGTCGTTGTCGGCATCGTCGACGCTGAGGCCGCCCCCGTTGGTCCCAGGCGTCGGTACCGCGAAGTCGACGCATCCGCCGCCGACGCTCGGGCCTTCGCTGTTACAGATGACCCCGCCGTTGTCGATGACCGACTGACCGTTGGCGCGCACCACGACGGTCGTCCCTCCTTGATCGTAGGTTGCCGACGCGGCTGCGTTGGCACCGACTTGCCCGAACAATGCGACTGCGAGCATCGCAGTCACAGGAAGGAGCGACTTCACTCGTCCTGCAAACATCCCCAACCACCTCCGTTGATGGCCCGACCGTCGGGCTGAGGTGATGGTCACGCAGAACGAAGCACGGCGAGCATCCGCCGGCGGTCTACGTCAACCGCACCTCGGGTACAGCCTTTCGACACCTCGAGGTGGGAATCCTTTCCACTCCGCGCGCCGACTTCGGGGCCCGGGGTCCCGCTCGCCGTCCCCGTTGCCCCTCAGCCCCACGCCCACACCCCTGCCCCCCGACGAACTCGGCTGTCTCAAGCATCTATCTGATGCACAACACAACCGAGAACGCTGGGCGCGCGGTGATGAGACCCGGGTGTAGGCCGGCTCAGGCCAACAGCATCGCGTGGAGGCGCGCGTCCCCGGTGAGCTCTGGGTGGAAGGCTGTGCAGATGATGTTGCCCTGGCGCACGGCGACGGGCTCGTCGCCCCGGCGCGCAAGCACCTCGACGGTTGCGCCGACGCGCTCGATGCGCGGCGCGCGGATGAACACGGCGCGCACCTCCCCTATCCCCGCGACATCGAGGTCCGCCTCGAACGAGTCGACCTGCCGGCCGTACGCGTTGCGGCGCACGGTGATGTCCACGCAGCCGATGATCGGCTCGTCGCCGTCGGCGATCTCGACCGCGCAGGCGATCATGCCTGCGCACGTCCCGAGGATCGGCAGCCCCGAGGATGCGCGCTCCCGCAGCGGTTCGATCAGTCCGAAGCGGTGCGCAAGCTTGCGGATCGTCGTCGACTCGCCACCGGGGAGGATGAGCGCGTCGACCGCCGCGAGTTCCTCCGCGGTGCGGATCTCCACGGGCTCGGCGCCGGCGGCGCGCACCATCGACGCGTGCGCCTCGAAGTCTCCTTGAAGCGCGAGGACCCCGACCTTCACCAACCGCGGTCTGCCAAGCGCTGCTCGGCGGGCATGGAGCGCACGTCAAGACCCGGCATCGCCGCGCCGCCCAGCTCGCGCGTGACCTTCGCCAGCACGTCGGGGTCGTTGAAGTAGGTGGTCGCCTCGACGATCGCCTTGGCGCGCGGCGCGGGATCCTCGCTCTTGAAGATGCCGCTGCCGACGAAGACACCTTCAGCGCCCAGCTGCATCACCAGCGCCGCATCGGCCGGCGTCGCGACCCCACCGGCGCAGAACAGCACGACCGGCAGACGACCGGTGTCGGCGATCTCGCGCACGAGGTCGAAGGGCGCGCCCAGGTTCTTCGCGAAGGTCATCAATTCTTCGGGCGGCATCGCGTGCAGCTTCTTGATGTCGCCGACGATGGAGCGGAGGTGGCGGACGGCCTCGACGATGTTGCCGGTGCCGGCCTCACCCTTGGATCGGATCATCGCCGCGCCTTCGCCGATACGGCGGAGCGCCTCGCCGAGGTTGGTCGCGCCGCACACGAAGGGCGCGGTGAACTCCCATTTGTTGATGTGGTACGCCTCGTCGGCCGGGGTGAGGACCTCACTCTCGTCGATGTAGTCGACGCCGATCGACTGCAGGACCTGCGCCTCGACGAAGTGCCCGATGCGCGCCTTGGCCATCACGGGGATCGTGACGACGTTCATGATCTCTTCGATGATGCGGAGATCGGCCATACGGGCGACGCCGCCGTCGCGACGGATGTCGGAGGGGACGCGCTCGAGCGCCATGACGGCGCACGCGCCGGCGTCCTCGGCGATCCGCGCCTGCTCGGCGTTCGTGACGTCCATGATGACGCCGCCCTTGAGCATCTCGGCGAGACCGCTCTTGACGCGCATGGTGCCCTGCTCGGCCATGATCACTCCGCTCTTCTCGACTCGGCGAACCGCTTTCGAAGCAGGGATTCTACGTGCTCGTGGTCTCAGCGGGCCCCGGCGGATCTGCCGCCGGGGGCGGCTGCGCGGGTGGCGGCGGCGTATCCGCCGTCGCCGGCGTGCGCGGCGGGGCGACCGGCGGGAGGATGTCGACGGGTATCGCCTCCACCCTTTCGAGCCTCTCGGGCGGGGCC